>JAUUYI010000076.1 GCA_030590525.1 Sedimenticola sp.
AAACCCTTCCCCCTTTCAGACCTCATCACGCAACAGCACTGATCGAATAATTCAATTTCATACTTGTTACCGGTTACAGGTGTTGCCGGGCCCAGGCGACGAGACCGGCTGTATCCATGGCACCGGATACCCGGCCCACCTCCCGGCCGCCACGGAACATAACCAGTGTCGGTATACTGCGAATCCCATACTGGGCAGCCAAGCCCTGGTTCTCCTCGGTATTTACCTTGATCAGTGTTACCTGCGCCTCCAACTGCGACGCCGCCTGTTCGAAGGCCGGTGCCATCATCTTACAGGGGCCACACCAGGGCGCCCAGAAATCAACCAGTATCGGGATATCGCTTCTTTCGATTTGACGGTTGCAACGCGCCTGATCCAGCGACAGGGGTCTGCCTGGAAAAAGGGGTTGGTGGCACTTTCCACACTTGGGGTTTTGCGCCAGTTTGCCAGATGGCACCCGGTTTACCCCGTCACAGTGAGGGCATACGATATGCGATGTATCAGACATGGGTTCTGCTTCCTGTAAAGTTCCTCTGCCCCTGATGTGGGCGTCAGGTGATGACTTTTCAAGGGCTGGATTCCCATCTACCTGATGTGATAATGCTACAGGCCTGCTTCCTGCTGGGCCGGGCAGCGATATCAACACCCGATATGACCAAATTCGACAGACAGAACTATCCTCTTCAAGGTAAAATATCACCGATATGGCAACACAAAAGAAAAACGGGACCGTGATGCCCTACCTGGGATTCGGCTTGAGGCTACGCAGAGAATACCTGGCGCCGGTGCTGGAATCACACCCACCGGTGGACTGGCTGGAACTCATCCCGGAAAACTACTTTGAAGCTGACGCATCGATCTCCCGGCAGCTCGACCAGCTGAGTGAGCGCTATCCCCTGGTCCTGCATGGTGTTTCGCTGGCCATCGGCAGCCCCTGGCCGCTCGATCCTGACTACCTGGGCCAGCTCCAAAGATTGATCGAACGGCTCCAGCCGGCCTGGGTATCGGACCACCTTTGCTGGGATGGTGCCGACGACGTGCAGGGCCGGTTACTGCCTTTGCCTTACTCCGAAGAGACCCTGGATCATGTCGTGCAGCGAACGCAGCAGGTTCAGGAGATTCTGGGAAGGCAGATCCTGCTCGAGAACGTCCCTGCGGAGATCCAGACCAGTCAGCCCGAGATGTCGGAAGCAGAATTCGTTGGCCAGGTGGCAGAGCGCTCCGACTCACTCATCCTGATCGATATCGCAAACCTCCACACCACCAGTACCAACCAGGGCTTCGACCCGATGGCGTATCTGTTTCAACTGCCCGAGGCGCGGGTGCAGCAGATCCACCTGGCGGGAGCCGTTGCACTCTGTAACGCAGAGGATCCAGGGGGAGAGGGCATTGTAGACCCGATCTGGGAATTGTACACAGGGGCCATGGACCATTTTGGCCCTGTCTCCACCCTGATCGAGCGGGTAGACACCATCCCATCTCTCGAAGAGATGGTCAGAGAAGTCGAAAAAGCCCGCTGCTCCACCCACCGGTATCTATCCAGCGAGTAATGCCCGCCCTCCCCTCCGGCGTCTCCGTTATCATCCCCACCTTCGATCGGGTTGGCCCGCTACAACGGGCCCTCGAATCCGTCCTTGCTCAGACGTTTCAACCACTTGAGATCATCGTAGTCGATGATGGCTCACATGACGGCACCCGGGAATTGATGACACAACGATTTCCAGAGTGCCGCTATCTCCATCAAGAAAACCAGGGGGTGAGCAACGCCCGCAATCGGGGTATAGAGGCCGCCACCGGTGATTGGATCGCCCTGCTTGATTCTGACGATGAGTGGCTCCCAACCAGACTCGCCGCCCAGATGGATCTACTGGGTACCCCGCCGGCCTCTCTTCTGTGTCACACCGAAGAGATTTGGATTCGCAATGGCAAGCGGGTCAACCCGATGAAAAAACATCGCAAACGGGGAGGCTGGATCTTTCAACACTGCCTGCCACTCTGTGTCATCTCACCATCATCGGCCCTGATTCATCGTTCCCTGCTGGACCGGGTGGGTCTGTTTGATGAGGCCCTCCCCACCTGTGAGGACTATGATCTGTGGCTGCGCATCTGCGCCCGCCATCCGGTCTCCTATGTAGAGACTCCCCAGGTTCGCAAACATGGCGGGCACCCGGACCAGCTCTCCCGGCTATTCTGGGGAATGGACCGGTTTCGTCTGAAGGCTCTGGAGAAGATAATCAACAGTGGGGAAATCCATGGAGCGGATCGGACGGCCGCTGTCGACACCCTGACCAAAAAAGCAGATATCCTGGCCAAAGGCGCTGTCAAGCGGGGGCGCCAGGAGGAGGCTGAGCGATATCTGGCAATTTCAGCGCAGTACCAGAAAACGGGGCGTGGCATGCGCTGAAGCAAGGAGAGGCGTAAGCAGGGCCTCTCGACGGGATTAACTGGGCGCCTACGGAGAGACACGGTTACACTATCAAAGTGGTGGAGCGAAGGGCGGGAAGCCTGGCTGCTACCTCCTCGTGCAATAAGACGTTTATCTCTTTCGGGGAGACAGGTCTGCTATAGAGATATCCCTGCACCATCTTACAGGCGAGTTCCCGCAGGAGTTCCCGCTGCTCCACTGTTTCAACCCCCTCTGCAACCATAGTAAGGCCCATCCCTCTGGCCATGGAGATGATCGTTTCAACCAGGCGTGCATCCCCCTCATCTTCGACCATATCCCGGATGAATGAGCGGTCTATCTTGAGCAGATTGATCGGGAAATTTCGGAGATAGCTCAGCGCGGAATATCCGGTTCCAAAATCATCGACAGCCAGCTTGATACCCATATTGCGCAGATCGTGCAGGGTATAGTAAATCCGCTTATCTTCCTCTATCAGCAAAGACTCCGTGATCTCCAGAACCAGACGCTCGGCCGGGTATCCGGTCTCCTCCAGGATGGCCGCTACCTGCTCCCGGCCAAAGCCACCCTTGAACTGCCGCATCGAGATATTTACCGCCAGATAGGGGCGGGTCTCCAGCCCCCCCTGTTGCCAGATCACTGCCTCCTCACACGCCCGCTGCAACAGCCAGAGCCCCATATCCACGATGAATCCGGTCTCTTCCGCCACCGGAATAAAAGTGTCTGGCGCCAGCAACCCCTTTTCCGGATGCCGCCAGCGTAGCAGCGCCTCCACACCGGCGATGGCATTCTGCTTCAGATCGTAGATGGGCTGATATTCCATGAAAAACTGATTCTGCTTCAAAGCAGAGCGCAAATCCTTGTCCAGCTCCAGAAAGCGGCTGGCCCGGGCGGTCATCCTGGAAGTAAAGAATCGAAAGGTGTTCCGCCCCATCTCCTTTGCACGATACATGGCCATATCTGCATTTTTCAGCAACGTGCGCGCATCGTCACCATCCCCGGGGCAGAGGGTAATCCCGATACTGGCACTGGTATAGACCTCATGCCCCTGCAACAGGAAGGATCTGGAAAGATTCTCGAGAATCTCTCGCGCAATCAATGATGCACGCATTTCATCCGGCAGATAGGGCAACAGCACGGTAAACTCATCCCCGCCAAGACGTGCCACCATATCTGTGGCTCTCACACATTCATTGATGCGTACGCCTACCTGTCTGAGCAGTTCATCCCCAAGATCGTGGCCCATGGTATCGTTGATATTCTTGAATCGATCCAGATCGATGAACAGCAGTGCGGTCAGGCCGCCCGTGCGCTTGCTCTGTGCTACCGCCTCGCTCAGGTGTTCGATGAATTTGGGCCGATTCGGAAGCGTCGTTATCGGGTCATAATTGGCCCGGAAACGGATCTGTTTCTCACTCTGTTGCAGGGCATGGAAGGTATGCTGTTGCCAGATGATAAAAAAGACGAGAACGGCCGACACGATGGAGAGAATCGCCAGAGTAGCAATGGTGATCGTTCTAAACCTGCCCATTCTATAACTCTGGAGGGAGAGGATCTGCAGCGCCGTGTCAGCGGCTTCCTGGTAGAGTGCCTGCGCATCCCGGTTGGCATCAGTGGCCCTCTGCTCCACCAGTTGCAACGTCTGTGGCGATTCGGGAGGAAAATTATAGATGCCATGAGTAATCCACTCCCCGACATCGAAAATAGCCGGGTTGATAGTGGCATGAATCGCAGAAGCACCGATCAGATCGTTGAAACTGTAACTCTCGCGGATCTTTTCCAGATGCTTTTCGATCTTCTCGACCCCCCCGCGTACAGCCTCGATCTCGTTCCGACCCGGATTACTCTGGGCCATATGCACGGCATAGACCAGTTCTGAAACTTCACTGATGAGTAAACCCGCATCCCGCTCCTGCCGGGCAAGGGTGATCGGCAGCGCCTCCTCTATCTCTCCCAGCGTCTGGTGTACATAATAGATGGTTGCCGTGGTACCAATCAGAATGGTCACAACCAACGTCAGCGAAGTCAGAGAGGTTGCAATAACAATGGACTTCAAGCTCTTCATTTTCTGAGATAGTTTGCCTTCAATTACTGTACTCCATCATCCCGGCCTCCCGATAGAAACGCTCGGCGCCCGGATGCAGGGGGATGGCTATGCCATCCAGCGCTGAACTCAGGGTTATCGCCCTGCCCTTCGCGTGCCCATTGTTCAGCAGTTTGCGGCATTTCCCATTCCAGAGGGCGTTGGTGATCTGATAGATCAGTTCCTCACTCTGAGTGGATGAGATCACCCACTGGGCATCCACGTTCAGCGTCGCAATGGAACCCACCCCCGGATAAGTGCCGGCTGGAATAGTCCATCTGGAAAAAAAGCGCTGCTCCTGCGCCAGGCGGTCTGCCTCCAGACCATCGATGGGAATCAACACCGCCCCGGATTCTTCGGCCAGTGAGGAAACCGCGAGGGCAGGATAGCCCGCCACGATAAAAAACGCATCGAGCTGATTCTGCTGCAACCGTTTGCTGGCCAGGCTTGGCTTTATATACTCCGCTTGGATGTCGTTTTTATCGAGTCCATAGGCCCTGAGCACGATCGTGGCATCTATCAGGGTGCCCGAGCCAGGCTCGCCCAACGAGACCCGCTTGCCTTCCAGATCGCGCACTGAGCGGATTCCTGCTCCTTTTCGTGCAACCAGATGGATGCTTTCAGGATAGAGACTGGTGATGGCTCGCAGGCTAGTAATGGGCTCCTTCTCCCTGAAAATGCCGGTCCCCGTATAGGCCCAATAGGCCACATCCGATTGCACGAAACCAGACTCCAGCTTGTTTTCTTTGATCGCCAGCACATTCGACACCGAGCCATTGGATGACTGGGCAATGGCCAGCAATCCCGGCACGCCGCAATCCCCCTTTTCGCTGCAGAGTCGGGAGCCCGGTGGATTGCTGATCGCCTTCGCAACCAACACGCCAATCGGGTAATAGGTACCCCCCGCTCCCCCCGTTCCGATACGAAGGATCGTCATCTCCGGCTGCACGGCAGTAACCGATAAAGAGAGTGCCAGGAGCAGGCACAGGGTAACGATCCGGCCAGTTGTTCGCATAAACGATACCTTACAACAAAGCGGAAGAGATGAAACAATCACTCTATAATACGTTCTGTATCGTTCATCCAGGTTCGATCTTTACCCAAAAACACTGGGAAGATCAGCCATAATCCATAAATTTCTCTAATAGAAACAAGGCTTACATTCGACATGCTAACGTCGTTCCTGAATAATGTCTAATCACGACCCGCAACCGGTGAAAAAACCATTTTTCTGTATGGTGATCGCACTCCCGGCTGAGGCACGGCCCCTGAATCACCACTTTGGCCTTATCCGGGACAACAGCCTGTCCCCCTTCCCGCTCTACCGAAATGCCAATCTGGCACTGGCCATCTCCGGTGTCGGCTGCAATTCAGCCTACCGCACTGCCTGTTGGCTCAATACCCATATTCGAACGCCTCAGCGGTGTGGCTGGCTCAATATAGGCATAGCGGGGCACCCCAGCCGCCCCATCGGCCAGGCGGTCCTGGCCCGGGAGATCCGGGATGACACGGGCACTGGGCGCTGGCTCGCCCACCTGCCAACCGTTTCCAGCTGGGATTCAGACCTGCTCATCTCCCGCTCCGAGCCGGAAAGCGATTACCCCTGCGAGGCACTCTACGATATGGAAGCGGCCGGTTTTTTTCGGGCGGCATCCCGCTTTGCCCCGCCTGGCCTGATACACTCCCTGAAAATCATCTCCGACAACCGGGAACACCCGGCGACGGGCCTTAGTGGAAAACAGGTCTCCTGCCTGATCCGGGAACAGCTGAATACGGTGGAACGGTTGCTGCAGCAACTAGGAGCCTGTCGGACTTAGGATGAATCTACTGCGGAAAAGCCCTTTTGGCCCATTTTTCCGCTCATTCTCGTTAAATATGAATAACTATTCGCCTCAAATGACTGAAAAAATGGACTCAAAATGGCTTTCCCTCGCTACGATCCCCTAAGTCCGACAGGCTCCTAGAGAAAAGGGTGTGACCGAACAACGAACCCTCCTGATCACAGGTGCGAGCCGGGGGATCGGCCGGGCAATCTGTGACAAGTGCCTGAGCCGTGGATACCGAGTGGTGGGCATCGCCCGCCATTTCCACCGGGAGATGGATTCACTGCCAGGGTTTTTCCCCCGGCCGCTGGATCTGGCCGAACTCGATGGATTGCCAAAAGCATTACAACGACTGCATCGGGAATTCCCGGAGATCGACGCCATCGTCTGCAATGCGGGCAGCGGCCGCTTCGGCGCGCTGGAACAGTTTTCAGCGGCCCAGATACAGACCCTGATCGACCTCAACCTCACCAGCCAGATACTGCTTGCACGGGAGTTCATACCCGCCTTGAAAGGGAGGGGCCGGGGAGACATCATCTTCATGGGTTCCGAGTCTGCCCTCTCCGGTGGCGCTCGGGGGGCAGTCTACGCTGCCAGCAAATTCGGGCTGCGGGGAGTCGCCCAGTCATTGCGGGCGGAGTGTGCCAGCGCTGGGGTACGAGTGGGGATCATCAACCCCGGAATGGTACTCAGCTCCTTTTTCGATCAGCTCGATTTCCGCCCGGCAGCAGAGAAGGAGTGCCACCTGGAGCCCGGTGACGTGGCAGAAGCGGTTGGCCTGATGCTCGATGCCAGAGACGGCGCGGCCATCGATGAGATCAACCTGTCACCCCAGAAGCGGGTCATCCACTTTGGCAAGAGATAAGTGTTCATCCCTCGAACGTAGGCTGGGCATGGTGTTTATGCCCACCATCGGCCATGCCTTCCCTGACAGCGTTGAATGTTCGAAATGGGTTGAGAAAAGCTCCGTTCTGTGTGCATTCGTTTTATTCCGCGTGGGCACAAAAGGCGTGCCCACCCTACCGGGCTGGTTCACGGGGTTGGGAGAGGAACTCCTCGACAAACGCCAGCGCCTGCTCCAGGTTCGCCTCCGCCTCACGGGAGATCGGTTGACCCAGCTCGAAGCGGTAACCACGAATGGCCAGCAGGTAACAGGGCGGTGGCGATCGCTGCTGCAGTTTCTCGTACACATGGAGAACGGCAGCGGGTGTGAGCGCGTGGGTGGTAAAACTCACGTCTTGTTCCGGTTGGATCCTGCTGCAGGTATAGGGTACATCGGCGTTGACGCTGGCATCGGCGAACAGCACCAGCTCCCGTCCGACCAGGTCCATGGCATGCTCGATCTGCAGCTGAAAGTCGGTCAGCAGCTCCAGTTGCTGGTATAGAGGAGACGCGGATCGACGCTTTTCGAACCGCTGCAGCAGTTCCGGCCCGAGGGCGTCGTCACCCCGGGAAGGGTTGCCGTAGCCGAAGATCAGGACCGGTGGAATTCGCTGTTCTGACATGGGGTGGTCGCTGTTTTCATGAGAAGCGGCCGGTTGAGTCCTTGTGCAGGCGCGCGACCGTTTTTCCCTGCGGGTCCTGCAGCTCGATCTCCAGGGGCATCCGTCCCAGGGCATGCGTGGCGCAGGAGAGGCACGGATCGTAGGCCCGGATCGCTACCTCGATCTGATTGAGCAGAGGCTCGGTGAGCTGGTTGCCATCCAGGTAGTGGTTTGCCACCTGGCGGATCGACTCGTTCATCGCCTGGTTGTTGTTGGTGGTGGAGACGATCAGGTTGGCCCGGGTCACCAGGCCATCATCATCGATCTCATAGTCGTGGAACAGGGTGCCCCGGGGGGCTTCCAGCACACCAATACCCCGATGCTGCATCGCGCCGCGATTCACCAGTTCCGTGCCCAGCAGGTCGTCGTCCTGCAACAGCCGTTCGATCGCCTCGGCGCAGTGCAGCAGCTCGATCATGCGCGCCCAGTGATAGGCCAGGGTCGCCTGCACCGGCCGGCCCGGGTTCAGCTCGCTGAAGGTCAGGCGCTCCCGTTCTGCCAGGGGTGTGG
>JAUUYI010000100.1 GCA_030590525.1 Sedimenticola sp.
AGAAGCATCAGATCAGCCTCTCCGCCAGCATCGGAATTGCACTCTACCCGAAAGACGCAGCCAGCAGGGAAGATCTGATCCTGCATGCCGACCGGGCCATGTATCATGCCAAAAAGAGTGGTCGCAGCACTTTCAAATTCTATTCGAAACAGATTGACCAGCAGGCCCGCCGACGTCTACTGCTGGAAAATCGCCTCAGGAAAGCACTCTCCAGGGACGAGTTCCGCATCCACTACCAACCTCAAATCGACCTGGAGAGCAGACAGGTCAGCGGATTGGAAGCGCTGTTGCGATGGCAGTACGATGACGACCAGTTACTCTATCCCGGTGAATTCATCTCGGTCGCGGAACAGACCGGACAGATGCCTTCCCTCGGCGAGTGGGTGCTGCGTACCGCCTGCGACCAGCTGTCTCAATGGCACCAACTCGGCTTCGAAGAACTCTCGATAACCATCAATCTAAGTCCCAAACAGCTGGTTCAGGGTGACTTTCCGGCAAGGGTTGCCGCTATCCTGGAGACCAGCGACGTATCCCCGTCGCAGCTCGGTTTCGACACCCGGGAACTTTTTCTGCAGGAACCGGAAAGCGGGGCGATCAAGGTTGTGAACGAGCTCAAGCAGATGGGAATCCGCATTGCCCTGGATGATTTTGGCAGTGGCTACTCATCGCTCGCCCAGCTGCAGCAATCTCCCTTGGACATCCTCAAGATGGCCCCCCTCTTTATCGACCGAATCGGGCAGAAGACGGATACGATACCCCTTGCTGCGGCCATCATCTCACTGGCTCACGGACTGAAGCTGAAAATCGTGGCCGAGGGAGTGGAGAACAGGGCGCAGCTGGATTTTTTATGCCGGCATCGATGTGACGGTGCCCAGGGACTGATGCTGGGAGAACCTCTCCCGGCAGAGCAGACCAGTAATCTGCTCCAATCCGGCTGGTCACCCCTCTCCTGAAAACCGGGGAAATTTCGCATCTTCCTGGCTATGTTACCGTCTGGGGCAACATGGTATTCTTATCAGTTATACCAAGTTCCGGAAAAACACAGCCATGCCCTATTTTGTCTACCAGATCGAAACAGATAACCAGCTCGAGTGCCTGGAATCACACCCCAAATATCAGGATGCGCGCAATCGCGTCCGTGCGCTTCGCGCCAGTCAAGTCGAGGACAGCCAGGCCTTGATCCGGTTGATCCATGCCAGCACTGAGGCCGAAGCGGAGAAACTGCTGCTCACCCCGAGAGAAGCGCCTATCGAAGGGGATGACTGACGGCGTCCTCTGCGCACGGGCGGGATGCCCCACACCCACTCAAGCCACCCGTTTATCCCATCAGAAACCAGAAAAAGGATTGCACGCATGGAGAAAGAGGCGAGTCAAGGCGGCCACTCCAATCAACTGCAAAAACACCTCCCTGTCCTGCATAAGTGCCGGGACAGTGCCCTATCCAGGCTCAATGGGCAGATGGACCAGATGTTTGAGCATGTGGAACCGGCGCTGCTCGATTTCATGGACAAGGCCGAAACGAACCAGAGTCAGTTTCAGTTTATCGATGCCATCAGCGTGGTCTACAGCCACAAGGAGATGGTGAAACAGAGCTTCATGGAAGAGATCTCCAGAGGCTTCACCGAATTCAGCCACGGTCAGGCTATCAGCTACCCGGTACCACTACTTGACTCTCAGCGGAAAAAAAACGGCGATCTCGCGCTGGTTGATGAAGACGAGCTGAACCAGCGGCTGTCACTGCAGAATATGGTCGCAAAGGGGCAGAGCAACAGCTTTCAGCAACTCTACGCCCTGAATCAGCGACTGTCACTGGTGCGTGGCGGTCAGAAACTGGAACACCCTGATATCCCTGTCGGGCCACTCCATTGCACCTCCGCTTTCCAGACTGCGGCCAGCAAATTCGGATTTGAAACCAATATTCTGCTCATAACCTACGCCCTGTTCGAGAAATATGTCATTCGGCAACTGAATGGGGTGTATGAAGAGTTCAATCAGGCGCTGATAGACAATGGTGTCTTTCCCAATCTACAGCTGAAAATCCCCAAGTCAGAGGAGCCTGTGCAAAAAGATACCGGCAGCGGGCAGGAAACTGCCGCAGAGGCCGATTTCGAAACCGTCGAACAGCTCAACAGCGAGGCCATGGACGTCACCCTCGGAGAGGAGCTATTCAGCTCGATCCGGAGCCTGCTGGCCTCCAGGCGGCTTCAGGACAGCCAGTACTTACCCCGTCCCGATTACGTCCAGGGTCCCGACGCAGGTGCTGGCAGTGGGGGCGGCGAACAGACGATAGTGAATACGCCGACCCTCGTCTCTGCCATTGGTGATATCCAGCCGGATCACGGCGCATCTTTCCTGCCACAGCCTGACAAGGCCGGCAACCTCCCTGCCAGTGTCGAAATCGACATGCAGATACTGGAGCAGATCCAGCAGCGATTGGTGCGAGAACGGGAAAGGCTGTTTCAGAATATCAATCCCAGCGAGATACCCAGCGCCGATCTGGATACCATTGAGCTAGTGGGTATGCTGTTCGAGCACGTACTGAACGAGGATAATCTGCCGAACATCGCCAAGGCCCTGATCAGTCATCTGCACACACCCTACCTCAAGATAGCCATCCTCGACCGCCATTTCCTGATCGGTTCGAAACACATCGCTCGCCAACTGCTGAACCTGATGGTAGATGCCGGTCGCCTGTGGATCGAAGAAAACGACCTGCGGCGCGGCATCTATTATCCGATGCAGGAACAGGTCAACCGGATCCTGGCTGAATTCAAGGATGATATCTCACTGTTCGATGAGATCTATGAGACCTTCTCAAGGCAACTGGAAGAGTTGGAACAGAAGGCCAAGGTGGTGGAGACCCGCGCCCGCGAAGCGGCCAAGGGGAAGGAGCGCCTGGAAAATGCCCGTGCACAGGTACGCAATACCATCCATGAACGAATCGGTAATCGGCGTTGCCACCCCGTCATCGAGAGCTTCCTGAACCATGCCTGGCAGGACAAGATGATTTTGATGCTACTGCGCGACCCCAACATCGAAGTCACATCCGAGTGGCAACAAGTACTCAGTGTTATCGACGACATGCTCTGGGCCTATCGCATCCGGGGTGACCTGCAGATGCGTGCGGCGCTGCAGGAAAAATTACCAGATATCAAACAGCGCATCGAGAAGGGTCTCTCCTCCATGGGCAACCTCCAGCCAGCCCCCCAGGCACTGTTCGAACTGCTCTCCAGCCTGCCGGAGGCAACCCAGGCAGCGGCGAGTGAGCCGAAGAGGTCAGCCGCGAAACAACGCCAGGAGAGAAAGGAGCCCATCCCGAAGCCAGCTGGTCCTATCTTGACCCAGCAGGAGAAGACAATGGTCGATGTATTGAAAAAGACCAGATTCGGCGCCTGGTTCGAGCTGGAGGATGACAATGGGAAGAGGCACCGCTTGAAACTATCCTGGTTCAGCCCCGTCACCAGCAAGTACATGTTCGTAGACAAGTCCGGCATCCAGGCGCTGGTTACCCCAATCGAGGTACTCGCCCGGCAGATGTGTCAAGGAAAGGCCAGGATTCTGCGGTCTCCGGGTACACCCTTCGTGGATCGTGCCCTGAAGGCCGTCCTTCGAATGCTACACAAGTCCAGCACCTGACATACCAGCCCAGGAAAACAACTATGCATGAGAACCGTTCCAGTCCACGCAAGCAGCTCAATGAACACATCGATGTGCTCGACATCAATTCCGAGAAGCCTTTAGGTACCCTGGTCAATATCTCGACTGGCGGTTTTATGCTGTTCTCCAATAATCCACTGGACACCAACCGACTGTTCCAGGTGCGCCTGCTGATGCCGGAATCTGTTGTGGGAGAAACCCTGGAATTGGGTGCGGAGAGCCTCTGGTGCAGCGATGCCAGTGATTCCGGTGGTTACTGGACGGGCTTCCAGATCATCGACATTTCGGATCGGGGTCTCGAATTGACCAAGCAACTGCTCGACAACTGGACCATGTAAGCTGGAAATATTGTTCAAAAGAAGCCCGGCAGCCTCTCATCAAACAGCCTGTGACTGATTGCTTTTAAGAATGATAAATTATCCTGATTACCTACATGTCTAAGCTGGTTTTCAAGCCATTTTCGCCGTAAATTCTCAATTTTTCGGGGCAATTTCGTAGGGGGGATAAGGCGCGTGCACAGAACTTTCGTTTTGCACTACACTTATGCGCGCCGCATCCACCAATGGTCTGACCACATGCCGCAACGCCCGGAATGGTGGATGCGCTACTACGGCGTCCAGGCTGCCCATTGCCTTGGAGCATCGCTTAGATACGTAGGTAATCAGGTTGGGATATGGGTTAACTCTGCCTGGTCAGATTGATACCTGGAATGGGAAAAAACCGCGATCCCCTGGCATTCCAGACCATTTTCTCTGTTAATCGGGATATATCCATGTTTCAATCCTGGCAGAGGAGATAACGTAATGGGTGCCGCCGTGAAGCGAATCAGTGTCAGAGACGTAATGAAACAGCAGTATGGGATGATCCACAGCAAGGACACGGTTTATGATGCGCTGACTATGATGAAGCGGCTCAAGACCTCGGTGCTGGTGGTGGACCGGCACCATGAGGGTGATGAGTACGGTCTGCTGCTGGTGTCGGATATCGCCCGCGAGGTGTTGGCCAAGGATCGCTCCTGCAGTCGGGTGAATGTCTATGAGGTGATGCTCAAGCCAGCTGTATATGTCGACCCCGATATGGATATCCGCTATTGCTCCAGACTGTTTGCCCGGTTCAGCCTGGTGCGCGCACTGGTGATCGAGAAGAAGCAGGTGCTGGGGACGATCAGTCCCAATTCGCTGGTTCTCGATGGTATGTTTGCGCTGGAAGAGGCCAATGAGTGAGTGTTGCAGACGCCGGTAGCGACCCTTGTCAGACAGGTGTATCGATGCCTCAAATTCAGGGACTTATTATTTCGCGAGTTCTAAGATCAAAAAGCGCAATATTTGTAGGTTGGACTTCGCAAGCTCAGTCCAACCTACGGGGTAATGTGACAAAGTAGAATTAGAACATCTGAAGTTCCCCCACTCTGGTGTCGTTGCATTTGAGTCCGTCATAGTCAGCGCCTTCCCCCCTCCCCCCTCCCCCCTCTGAATCCTGGCGTCAGGTTTTTTTACAATTCAGTGATCGACGCCGTGCCCATAATATAATAACAATTTGAAAATAAAGAATATATTGGATGCGGCATGAATATTGCCCTAAATTTCATTAGTGAGTTTGTTCCCGGATGTTGAGTAATTTATGTATATAGATTTTTACGGTTTGTGTATGGATCCTTTCCGGCTGAGTCCCGATCGCCGGTTCTGTATTCACCATCCATCCTTCGCCCGGGCCAAGGCCTACATGCGGTACGCCTTGCACCGCCAGGAAGGTTTCGTGGTGATCTCCGGTCGACCCGGTACTGGAAAGACCACACTGATCGACGAACTGTCCCATGAGTTTGACGAAGCAGGGCACCAGGTAGCACGACTGGAGAGTGCCCGGCTGGAGGCGGATGATCTGCTGCGGATGGTCTGCTACGCCTTCGATATTCCTGCGGAGGGTGCCAGCAAGTCCGAGTTACTGCGGCGTTTCTCCAGCCATATCGGCCATAGTGTCAAGAGCAATCAGCGACCACTGCTGATCGTGGATGAGGCGCAGGGGCTGTCTCTCGGCGCCCTCGAGGAACTGCGTCTGCTTACCAATCAACAGTTGAACGGTCAGCCGATGCTGCAGATCTTCCTGGTGGGACAGGACGAGTTGCGCGATCTGCTGGCGGACCCTTCGCTGGAACAGCTGCGCCAGCGGGTGGTGGCTGCCTGTCATATCGAGCCGCTGAAACCCGATCAAACCTCGGAATATGTGCTGCACCGCCTGCGAATGGCGGGCTGGGATGGGAATCCGCGTTTTGAGAGCGCGCTGTTCCCATTGCTCTACCGCTTCACCCAAGGTACCCCCAGGATCATCAACCAGGTCTGCAGCCGGTTGTTGTTGCACGGCAGTCTGGAGCAGAGGGCAACCCTGGGAGTGGAAGATATCGAACTGGTGATCAAAGAGCTGCGCTCCGAGCACCTTGCCGTGAGAGAGTCGAATTCCATCATCGACCTGGAGGCGTTCGCGAACGAATCTCTGGAGGCGCTCTCCCGGCCTGATGAATTCCCGGCAGTACAGACCCAACCCATCGGCGAGCGGCTGATGCAGGTCAATACTCCTCAGAACGCGCCTGTTGAGAAGGTGGTAGAGGCGGTGGAGGCAGCGTTGCAGCTGGAAGTGGCGGTGAAAAAACAGGCCACTGAGTATGCACCGGGGGCCAGCGAGACTGCCGATGCCCCTTTCTGCAAGGTAGCTGTTGAGCCGGTACTTGATGATGTCCCCACTACGCTCCGGCTGCGTCGGGATACCGCCCCTCTGTGGGGAATTGCAGCTACGGTTGTCCTGGGCCTGTCACTGACCGGTCTGACACTGCTGTCAACGCCCATCCATGGACTGGAACAGTGGGCCCCGGTCTCCACCTGGGAAAAGCTGGGGGTTGTCCGGGCGCGCGATATGGTATCCCGGTGGACCGGAGGTAGCTGGCCCCTTTGTGGGAGCGCCTGCGCGCCGGTGGTGGACGAACCGTTGGCTATCCCGGTGACCGCCAAAGCGCCGCTGAAAAACATCGCCCGAATGGAACGCGTTGTGCCGATGCAGGCACCCGAACAGGTAGCGATTGTGGCACCGGCGCAGGTACCCGAACAGGCGTCGGTAGTGGAATCGGTGCAGATACCGGAACGGTACGAGCAGAAGCAAACTCCTGGCATCGAAGCGTCACGAGAGTCTGCGGAAACGCAGACACCGGTAGTAGAGCATGAGAGCAAGCGGGAGGAGCTCCGGGAGCAGGTGACTGTCAGTCAGATCTCTTTTGGGTTTGACAGTGCCGACATCCAGCTGGAATACACCCGGTTGCTGGATCGAGTCGCTGGTATCCTCAAGTCATCCGTAGACAGCAGTGCACACATCATCGGGTATACCGACGGCATTGGCAATACCACATACAACGAGAGGCTGTCACGGCGCCGTGCGAAGGCAGTGGCAGCATACATCAGGGAGAAGGGTGTTTCTGAACAACGGCTGCAGGTTGAGGGGCGGGGACTGGAGTCGCCTGAGATCGGGGATCTGCTGGGTTCCAGGGCTGGACGAACGGTGAAGATCTTTCTCA
>JAUUYI010000096.1 GCA_030590525.1 Sedimenticola sp.
ACCTGGACCTGAAAATAATGATATTTGACCTTTACACTGGCGTAAAAAAACGTATGAAGAGGGGACGGGTTATGCCGGCCGGTCCTGTCCTGGCGGTCGCTTTGACCTTGCTGCTTACCGGTTGCGGGCCCCACCCCGGTTCCGGTGCCTGGCTGGCGGATCCGGAGCCTGTTGCCGGCTATCAGCGGTTGAAGGTGGAGTTCGATGGCAGGGCCGAGTTTTTCAGGCCGGGTGAAGAGGGGGCGGCGCTGCGCTGTTTCTGGGCCGGTGACAGTGCCAACAGCATCCAGATGGACTGTATCTCCGCCGGAGACGATGCCAGCAAGTTTCTCTATGCTTTCAGAGTATTGGACGATGGACGGGCGGAATTGCTCATGGACGGTAAAGTACTCGGGCAATTCCGCTCTTCAGAGCAGTAGCAGGGAGTAATACAGGGTACCCATGGGCGCCATCATAGCGGCACTGCTGCCAGTCTTCCTGATCATACTGCTCGGCGCCGGGATGCGCCGTTTGAGCATGTTCGATGAGCAGGTATGGCGGGGCATCGAAAATCTCTGCTATTACCTGTTGTTTCCGGTGCTACTCGTCAAGACCCTGGCCACTGCCGAGTTGGGTGCGTCCAATGTCCTGCTCTTCTCCGCTGCCCTGCTGTTTGCGATCTTTGCCATGGGTGGGGTGATGCTGGCGCTGCACCCATTGTTGCGTCACTGGCTTGGAATCACACCTGCCGCCTTTACCAGTCTGTTTCAGGGGGCCACGCGCTGGCACGGCTTTATCGCCCTCTCCGTGGTGGGGTTGTTGATGGGGGAGGAGGGGCTTGCTTATATGGCGATCACCATGGCGGTGATCATACCCCCCCTGAATATCATCAATATCTGGGTGCTGGTGGCCCATTCGGAGCGTGACCGCAGCCTGCTGGATGTAGCGTTACAGTTGCTGCGCAATCCTTTTATCATCGCTTGTGCAGTAGGGGGAGGTCTCAATGTCAGCGGGCTCGGATTGAGCGGGCCGGTGTACCGCCTGTTCGATATCCTGGGTGGGGGTGCGCTGGGACTGGGTCTGCTGGCGGTAGGGGCGGGTCTGCACTTTCGACTGGCCCTGGATCAGAAAGCGGTGGTTCTGTCCGGGGCCATGATACGACTGATCGGCATGCCGGCACTGATGTTTCTCGGCTGCTGGTTGTTCGGAGTGGAGGGTATACCAAGAACCGTCGCGGTACTTGCCGGCGCAGTGCCGACCGCTGCCTCTGCCTTTGTGCTGGCCCGACAGATGGGTGGCGATGCGCCCCTCATGGCGAATCTGATCACAGTTCAGGTACTGGCTGCCACCGTGACACTTCCGGTGATGATCTGGCTCGCGGGTTAGGGCCGACCTCTCGACGGGATTAACCGGGTGCGCTGGTGGTGGTGTTACCCAACGAAACCCACTGTTACCTATGGTAACAATAGGAATCTTTTTAATAAGGTATTAAAGTGTACCTGAATGATTTCTATAGATATTATTTTCGGCATTAATATTGCTTACTATGATTTTGTTCGTTGAAGGTCGCTCTGAGTGGTTTGGCAGCGGCACCTGGAAAGGTCGAATTTTCAAATCTATTCTGCGACTGGTCTGTGACAATCATTGAACACTGGAGAGGCAACAGGTCAGGTGATCATGGCCAAATCGGCTATTCGCAGGATGATTGTAGTCGGGGACTCTTTCGGAGTATTCTTCCCGCCATACCAGGACGGTTGCATACGAACCAGAATTTAAACGAGAAAAGGGCCAAAGCCCTGGATAAGGAGAGATTATGTCAGACAAAAAAGTGAGTGAACTGTCCCGCCGCGGTTTTATCAAAGTCGGTGCCGGCGCTCTGGCAGCAGCCAGTATGCCGATGTTTTTCATCAAAGACGCCTGGGTCGCCAAGGATTTTCGCAATAATC
The DNA here is from genome assembly GCA_030590525.1 of Sedimenticola sp. Classification (GTDB taxonomy): domain Bacteria; phylum Pseudomonadota; class Gammaproteobacteria; order Chromatiales; family Chromatiaceae; genus JAUXBK01. The sequence goes on from JAUUYI010000096.1 coordinate 1,926, forward strand.
CCAAGGGTGCGGCAAGTGTAAAATTCGGCTTCAATGTCCCTCAGACCGGCGCCTATGCCGACGAGGGTGCCGATGAACTGCGGGCGTACAAGCTCGCAGTCAAGCATATCAACGGCGACGGCGACGGCGGCATGATGAACACCATGAAGCCTCTCAGCCTCAAGGGCAACGGTATCCTCGGCAAGAAGCTCGAGTATGTGACCGGCGACACCCAGACCAAGTCCGATGCGGCCCGTGGGTCCGCCAAGCGCATGATTGAGAAGGACGGCGTGCTCATGGTCACTGGCGGCTCCTCCTCCGGTGTGGCCATCGCGGTGCAGGGGCTCTGTCAGGAGATGGGCATCATCTTCATGGCCGGCCTGACTCACTCCAACGACACCACCGGCAAGGACAAGCGCCGCTATGGTTTCCGGCATTTCTTCAATGCCTATATGTCCGGTGCGGCACTGGGTCCGGTGCTGAAGAAAGAGATGGGCACCAATCGCAAAGCCTACCATCTGACTGCTGATTACACCTGGGGCTGGACCCAGGAAGAGTCGATCAAGAACACCACCGAGGCTCTGGGCTGGACGACGGTCGAGACGGTACGTACCCCGGTGGGTGCCGGCGACTTCTCCCAGTACATCACCCCGGTGCTGAACTCCGGTGCCGACGTGTTGATCCTCAACCACTACGGCAAGGATATGATCAACTCCCTGACCCAGGCGATCCAGTTTGGCCTCAAGGACAAGATGGTCGATGGCATACAGTTCGAGATCGTGGTGCCGCTCTTCTCCCGTCTCATGGCTCAGGGCGCCGGCGATGCCATCAAGGGCATCCTTGGCACCACCAACTGGAACTGGTCGCTGCAGGACGAGGGATCCAAGGCCTTCGTCAAGTCCTTCGGTCAGGAGTATGGCTTCCCGCCCTCGATGGCAGCCCATACCTGCTATGTGCAGGCGCTGCTGTATGCCGATGCCTGTGAGCGCGCCGGGTCCTTCTACCCGCCAGAGGTGATCAAGCAACTGGAAGACTACGACTTCGATGGCATGGGCAATGGCCCGACGCTCTATCGGGGTGCGGATCACCAGTGCTTCAAGGATGTTCTGGTGGTGCGTGGTAACGCAAACCCCAGCTCTCAGTTCGATCTTCTCAAGGTGGAACAGGTCGTGCCAAGTGCTCAGGTCACGTACGATCCCAAGATATTTGGCGGTGAGCTTGGCCCCTACGAGGTCTAACCGGGCCTGATACCTGTATCCCCGGATTCAGGTTGAACATACTGCCGGTCACCCCCTTATGGGGTGACCGGCAGCTGTCTGTCTCCACACTCATATTACGGGTCATCGGCAGTAATGGACGCAATTTTTATACAGATCCTCAACGGGCTCGACAAGGGCGGTGCCTATGCGCTCATCGCCCTTGGTCTGACCCTCGTATTTGGAACCCTGGGTGTTGTGAACTTCGCCCATGGTGCACTCTTCATGCTCGGTGCATTCTGCGCGGTAACCACACAAAAGTTACTGACCATCTCCAAGCATGTACAAGACACCAGCATCACCTTTTTCGATGCCTATAAGGATCAGCCCTATCTGGAGATCTGGTGGGGCGATTTCGGCAGGACGATCATCGACTGGTCGGTCCCTCTCTCGATACTTTTGACCATACCGGCCATGCTCTTGATCGGGCTCTCCATGGAACGCGGGCTGATCCGGCACTTCTACAAGCGGAGCCACGCGGAGCAGATCCTCATGACCTTTGGTCTGGCGATCGTGCTGCAGGAGATTATCCGATCGATCTTCGGTGCCAACCCGATCCCCACCCCCGCACCGGATATCATTGCAGGGAGTGCCCCCATCGGTGCGCTGTTCGGTCTGGATGAGGCGCTGGTCTACCCCTGGTGGCGGTTGATCTACCTGTTGTTTTCCATCATCACTGTATCGGGTGTCTTCGCTTTTCTCCAACTGACCACTTTTGGCATGGTGGTCCGGGCCGGCATGCACGACCGGGAGACCGTTGGCCTGCTGGGCATCAACGTGGAACGACGTTTCACCGTCGTGTTCGGGCTTGCCGCGGTCGTGACAGGATTGGCCGGCGCCATGTACGCGCCGATCCTCTCTCCCGATTACCACATGGGTATGGACTTTCTGGTGCTCTCTTTCATCGTGGTGGTCGTAGGCGGTATGGGATCACTGAGAGGTGCTGTCGCCGCTGGTTTTCTGTTGGGCCTTCTGCAGTCATTTGCATCCATGAATGAAGTAAAGACCATCATCCCCGGGATCGACCAGATCATCATCTACCTGGTTGCCGTGGTGATCATCCTGGTCAGGCCGCGTGGCCTGATGGGGCGCAAGGGTGTGATGGAGGATTGATATGAGCAAGACACTTTTACGTAACGACTGGGTCGTCATGGCCCTGTTTACAGCCGCGGTCCTCAGCATGCCTCTCTGGCTGGCACCCATCGGCGCAGGCTATCCGGATCTGCTGCAGAAGTTCGCCATCTTCGGACTGTTCGCGATCGGTTACAATATTCTTTTTGGTCTCACCGGCTACCTCTCCTTTGGTCACGCCGTGTTCCTCGGGGTTGGCTCCTATACCGCCGTCTGGTCATTCAAACTGTTGACCATGAACGTCCTGCCTGCGGTGCTGTTCAGTGTTTTGATGGGCGGGCTGTTTGCAGTGATCATCGGCTATCTCAGCCTCCGCCGGTCGGGGATCTACTTCTCGATCCTGACCCTGGCCTTTGCCCAGATGTCCTACAATATGGCCTATTCGGTGCTGACGCCGATCACCAACGGTGAGACCGGTCTGCAACTGGCCAAGAGCGACCCGCGGGTCATCGATGCCCTGTTCATCGAAGCGGGTGAGGGGCTTCCCTCGACCGATCTGTTTGGGATGCAGATGAGTGGATATCCCGGCTTCTATTTCTGTGCCGTGCTGCTGATCATCGGGTTCTTCATCTCTTTGCGGATCTTTCGCTCACCCTTCGGGCTGAAACTGCTGGCGATCAAGTCCAACCAGACCCGCATGCTCTACACCGGCTTCAATACCCGGCCCTATCTGCTGACCGCCTTCGTTATCTCCGGCATGTACGCAGGCCTGGCCGGGGCGCTGATGGCCGTGACCGACCCGCTGGCAGGCGCCGAGCGCATGCAATGGACCGCCTCGGGCGAGGTGGTGCTGATGACCATTCTCGGCGGTGTCGGCACCCTGATCGGTCCACTGCTTGGTGTGGGTGTCATCAAATATTTCGAAAATATCTTCTCTGCGCTCAATGTGGACACCCTGCATCAGATATTCTCTTTTCTCCCGGACTGGCTGGAGAACGTCGTTGTATGGATCAGCAGTCATTTCGTTGGGGAGGGGTGGCACCTGACCCTTGGTTTGCTGTTCATGGTGATCGTCATTTTCCTCCCGGGCGGACTCATGGAAGGGTTCCAGCGGATTGGATCAGCCCTCCGCAATCTTTTCAAACGGTCGGAAGCAGTGGCCGCTCAGCCGTCAGAGAAGGAGTGATCCCATGGGCAACATCGTTCTGAGTATCAAAAACGTAGACAAAACCTTTGGTGGCCTTCACGCCCTCGGCGACATCAACCTGGATATCGAAGAGGGTAAGATCCACGCCATCATCGGTCCCAACGGGGCCGGAAAATCCACCCTGCTGAATGTCTGTATCGGCCGGCTGGCACCCGACAGAGGCACCGTCGAGTTCGAGGGAAAGAACATGATCGGCATGGAGCCCTATGAGATCAATCATGCCGGTATGGTAAGGGTATTCCAGACGCCGGAGATATTTCCCGATCTCTCGATTTTGCAGAATGTGATGATACCCGCCCTTGCCAAACGCGATGGCGTCTTCAATTTCGATGCGTTTAAGAGCATGGCCTCCAATGCGGATATAGAAGAACAGTCCACGCGCATACTGGAAGAGCTTGGGCTGAAGTCCCAGACCCACGATCATGCAGGCAGCATGTCACGGGGGGACAAGCGCCGTCTGGAACTGTCCATGGGGCTGGTACAGCATCCGCGCCTGCTGCTGCTGGATGAGCCCACTGCCGGCATGTCCCGTCACGATACCAACCGCACCATTGATCTGCTCAAGCAGATCAAGGAGCGGGGTATGACCAAGATCATCATCGAACACGATATGCATGTGGTGTTCAGCCTGGCGGACCGCATCAGCGTGCTCGCCCAGGGGCGTATTATCGCCCAGGGCACACCGGATGAGATTCGGGGCAACCCCAGGGTACAGGAGGCCTATCTGGGCGGAGCAGAGCTATGAGAAGAAACACGCGACCACATGCCGTATCCCCGGTCACCCGGACCGGCTCTGACCCGGCATTCTTCTCCTGCTGGGATATTCACTCCTATTACGGTGAGAGTTATATCGTCCAGGGCGTCAGTTTCGATATCCGTGAGGGTGAGGTGGTGGCCCTGCTGGGACGAAACGGGGCGGGCAAGACATCCACGCTGCGCTCCATTGCCCGGGTGGACTCGCCCCAGGTGACCCATGGTGAGATATGGCTGGATCACCAGCCCCTGCATCTGATGAAATCCTACCAGGCGGCGCAGCTGGGCGTGGCGCTGGTCCCCGAGGACCGCCGCATCATCGCCGGGATGACCGTGGAGGAGAACCTGATTCTGGCCCAGATCGCGCCACCCATCGGCTGGACCATAGAGCGTATTTACGAGCACTTCCCGCGTCTGGCAGAGCGTCGGATACAGGAGGCCACCACCCTTTCCGGAGGTGAGCAGCAGATGCTGGCAGTGGCCCGCGCCCTTGCGCGGGACATCAAACTGCTGCTGCTGGATGAGCCGTATGAGGGGCTGGCGCCGGTCATCGTCCATGAGATCGAGCGCATCGTCGACAGCATCAAGAAACTGGGTATCACGACCATTATCGTCGAGCAGAATGCAGTGGCGGCGCTGCGTCTCGCGGACCGGGCCATCATTCTCGACATGGGGCAGGTGGTCTTCGACGGGCTGGCCCAGGAGGTGCTGGACAATGCCGATCTTCGGCAGCAGTATCTGGCAATCTGAAGGACCAAGGACCAAGGACCAAGGACCAAGGACCAAGGACCAAGGACCAAGGACCAAGGACCAAGGGCCAAGGGCCAAGGACCAAGGACCAAGGAGTAGGTCGGGCATGCTGTTTATGCCCGACGTTAGAGCGCCAGAAAAATGTCGGGCACAAAAACCGTGCCCGACCTACATGGCTGGCAATCTGAAGGACCAAGGACCAAGGAGTAGGTCGGGCATGCTGTTTATGCCCGACGTTAGAGCGCCAAGAAAAATGTCGGGCACAAAAACCGTGCCCGACCTACATGGCTGAATAAAAACAGGACCTAGGACCGAGGTACCAGGTCCTAGGAAAAACCTGCTTGATCCCCTCACCTTGTCCCTCGGTAACTGCTCCCTGCGTACTCTACCTCCTGCATTCCTGCAGTCGTCTCCCGGGGGGAGAGAGGCCCCGTTGTTGAAGGTCTGGTTGGTAATTTAAGTCTCTCGCGCTGCTATATGGTGTTCCCACGCAGAGCGTGGGAACGAGAAAAAGGG
>JAUUYI010000012.1 GCA_030590525.1 Sedimenticola sp.
CCTTTCAAGGTGCCTCATAACTATCTAAATCAATAGAAGTTTCGTAGGGTGCGGTGAGCTTGCGAACCGCACCGGGGGAAGCTGCCAACCCTGAGGTTGGTGCGGTTCGTTCCTCACCACACCCTACGGACCGGCGGCTACGCACCCTTGCCGAAAGGACAGCCTCCTAGGAGCCTGCCCGAGAATAGAGAGCCTACTGCGGATTATTGCGGTGCGAGATTCGCCGTTGTTATCCCATCAGGGCCAGGGTAAGCAGCATGACTGTTTCGCTGATCTCGACCAACGCCCCGGCGGTATCACCCGTGACGCCGCCGAGACGCCGCAGCATAAGAGTGCGTAGCGCAAGGAATACGCTTGCCACCGTAAAGAGCAACCAAAATGCGGCCACACCGATGAAAAGGGAAACCGCAACCAGGGTGAAAAGAATAATGACTACGCTTGCGCGGCGGGGCAAATAATCTGCAAGCAGACTTCCCAGACCATTTGACCGGACGTAGGGTGTGGTGAGGAAAAGCAGCACCGGTGTTGTACGACCGAGGACGGGGGTCAGCACCAGTGCTCCCCAATTTCCGGTCGTGAGGAGGTGTTCCAGTGCGGTGAACTTGATCAGGAGAACCAGGAGCAGGGTGATGACCGCCGCCGGACCGCAATAGGGGTCTTTCATGATCGCAAGTGTTTTTTGGCGATCGCCAAGGCCGCCGAGCCAGGCATCGGCGCTGTCGGCTAATCCGTCGAGGTGGAGTGCACCGGTAAGTGCAACCCAGAAAGAGAGCACAACGGCGGCATGAAGGCTGGCGGGCATCCCGCTTCCAAACCATCCCAGTGTGGCGAGTAGCAGGCCAAGCAGCAAACCGACCAGCGGATAGTAGAGCAATGAGCGGCCCGTAGCCTCATTATCCGGTGGTTCTTTGATCTGGATGGGCAGCGTGGTAAGAAACTGCAACGCGATGAGGAAAGGGCGGGGTACGAACATACTATGCGTGTACGATTCAGTTCGGCGCTAGGAGGCTGTCGGACTTAGGTGAACGTAGCGAGGGAAGGCCATTTTGAGTCAGATTTTTCGATCGATTGAGGCGAATAGTCATTCATATTTAACGAAATCGATCGGGAAATCTGGCCAAAATGGCTTTTCCGCAGTAGATTCATCCTAAGTCCGACAGCCTCCTAGGTGTTTGCTTTGCATCAACGGCGACGCGTAAGGTGTACAGGGCCCCATGCCTGACCTCGATCTCCAGCAGGTTGGCAATGGGTCTTTGCTGCACATGACAGAGCAGTATGCGGATCACTCCGCCGTGGGTGACAAGCAATATCTTCTGCCCGGCGTAGCGGTGAACGATACTGTCCCAGGCGGCAAGCACGCGTGCCTGAAAATGCGAGAGCTGTTCACTGGCCGGTGGCGGGTTTCCGTCCGGATCGGCCCAGAAGCGTGTAACAGCGTCAGGGTCTTCAGCCATGAGTGCGGCGGCGGTGCGGCCCTCCCAGGTGCCGAAGTGCATCTCTTTGATCCGCTCATCGACGGTGAGGGGAAGTGAATGCCGGCGAGCAAACGTGCTGGCGAAACCCGCGCAGCGTACGAGCGGCGAAGTGATTACTCGATCCCAGCAATGTTCTCCACGCGTAGCGGCCTGCATCTGATCCAGGCCTGTATCGGTTAGTGGATCGTCCAGGCTGCCACGGAAACAGGGACCGCCCTCGACCTCACCATGGCGTAGCAGTCCCACCAGGGTCATGCGTCTTTCACCGATACACCCGCCTCAGCGAAGGTGGCCATGTCATTGTGCAGCGCACAGGCCATGCGCAATAGCGGCACGGCGACGGCAGCACCGCTACCTTCCCCCAGACGCATGCCCAGATCCAGAAGGGGCTGTGCGTCCAGTGCATCGAGCACTGTTCGGTGACCCGGCTCGGCTGAGGTGTGCGAGAAAAGAAACCAGCTTTCGGCACCCGGGCACAGCCGTGCGGCGGTGAGTGCCGCCACCGAGCTGATGAAGCCATCCACCAGCACTGGCAGGCCCATGTGTGCACAAGCCATATAGCTGCCAGCCAACGCCGCGATCTCAAAGCCGCCGAGGCGACGCAACGCCTCCAACAGCGTGCCATGGTGTTCGCTGTGCCGGTCCAGCGCCTGGCGGATTACCTCGGTCTTGCGCGCTACCCCCTGTGCATTCAGTCCAGTGCCCGGACCGGCGAGCAGTGCAGGCGGGGCATTGAGCAGGGCGCAGGCCAAAGCCGCTGCTGTGGTTGTATTGCCTATACCCATTTCGCCGCCGATGAAGAGCTGTGCGCCGCCAAGCCTGGCACGCTCGGCCGCCATTCGTCCCGCGTGCAGGGCACGGGCAAGTTGTTGTTCTCCCATTGCCGGCTCCCGGCAGAGGTTGGCGGTGCCGGGGCCGAGACGAAGGCTCACTATGCCTTCCAGCGGACCGGTGTCATTAACTGTGCCCAGATTCATCACTTCGAGTTCCGCGCCGAGTTCGCGGGCCAGTACGCTGATGGCGGCGCCACCGCGGGCAAAATTTTTCAACATTTCGGCGGTGACCGCCTGGGGAAAGGCGGAGATGCCCTCGGTCGCCACGCCATGATCGGCAGCAAATACGCTAATGCTTACTCTATCCACGCACGGTCGCCCGGTGCCTTGCAACGACGCCAGCCGGATGGCGGTTTCCTCAAGCCTTCCCAAGGCGCCGGGCGGCTTGGTGAGATTTGCCTGACGCGCCTCGGCAGCCTGCCGGGCATTGTCGTCCGGTGTGGCGGGCGGTACCTGTAGCCATGCGGTGGTTTCGTTCAAAATGGATCTCCTTTCACCTGGATCCAGGTTTCAATACATGAGGCAGGCCAGCGACCGTCAGGATCACTTGGTCGCAGACCTGTGCGAGTTCCTGATGCAGCCGACCGGCTTCGTCGCAATAGCGACGGCTGAGTTTACCCAGCGGTGTCACGCCCATGTTGGTTTCATTGCTGACCAGGATGATCCGGCTTGCCAGCGTCGGCAGCACCGCGAGCAGGGCGGCTCGCTCGCGTTCGAACCGGGTCGCGTCCTCCGCGGTCAGCAGATTCGTGAGCCAGAGTGTCAGGCAGTCGACGAGCACACAGTGTCCGGCCACCGCCGTGTCGGTAAGTGTCATCGCCAGCCGTTGTGGTTCCTCGATCACTTTCCAGCTACCGGGGCGGTGCACACGATGCAATTCAATGCGCCGGCGCATCTCTTCGTCCTGCGCCGTGGCGGTGGCAACATAAGTAACCGGCAGACCGCTTTCGCTCGCGAGACGTTCGGCCAATCGGCTCTTGCCAGAGCGTACGCCGCCGAGGATCAGGGTCTTCATGCCATCACCGCATTCAGGTCAAGCAGCGATCGCAGCCGGGTGGTATCGAGGTGTTGTTCCACTGCATCAGCCAATCTGTCGATGGCGGCTTCGCGCACGCCGTGATAATCCATTGCTTGAGGCTTGTTCAGCCCCGCCCACTCGATCAACACGGCACAGGCATCATCACGTTCGAACAACCCATGCAGGTAGGTGCCCAAAATTTGATTATCGCCGCTCAATGCACCGTCGGTACTACCGCTGTCAAGGTAGACGGCGGGATGAGCGAGTGCTGAGCCTTGGGTGATACCGGCATGAATCTCGTAACCGCTGATGACGGCATCACCGATGGCAAGTCTGCCACGGACGTTGCGTAGCTGTTTTTCCCGCTCCAGGGTCGTCTCCAGATCGAGCAATCCCAATCCATCGGTACTGCCCGGATCGCTTTCGAGTCCTTGGGGATCGTGGATCGTTCTGCCCAGCATCTGAAAACCGCCGCAGATGCCGACCAGCTTTCCGCCATAGCGTAGATGGCGCTGGATTGCGCTCTCCCAACCCTGTTTGCGAAGCCAGGTCAGGTCATTGCCCACACTCTTGGAGCCCGGCAGGATGATCAGGTCTGCACCGGGGACCTTCTGATTTGGCCCGATGAACTGCAGATCAACTCCAGGGTGCAGGCGCAGTGGATCGAAATCGGTGTGATTGCTGATTCGGGGCAGGGCGGGGACGATGATGCGGAGGTGATCACTTCCTTCTTTGGGGGCAACACCTTGATCGCCTGGCAGGGCATCCTCAGCTTCCAGATACAGGCCCTGAAGATAGGGCAGCACACCGATGACGGGTTTTCCTGTGCGGGCCTCCAGCCAATCCAGCCCGGGTTGAAGGAGTCCAATATCACCCCGAAAGCGGTTGATGACAAAACCTTTGACCCGTGCCTGTTCGCTTTCGCTCAATAACTCAAGCGTACCGACGAGATGGGCAAAGACTCCGCCGCGATCGATGTCGGCAACCAGAATGACCGGACAATCCACCGCCTCGGCGAAGCCCATATTGGCGATGTCTTTTGCCCGAAGGTTGATCTCAGCTGGGGAGCCTGCGCCTTCGATCAGGATGGCATCATACTGGGCTCCCAGACGATGGAATGACTCCAGCACTGCTTTGAGGGCGATGGGTTTGTAGTGGTGGTATTTGCGGGCGTCCATATTGGCCAGGGCCTGTCCCTGGATGATGACCTGCGCCCCTACGTCGGTGTTGGGCTTGAGCAGTACCGGGTTCATGTCGATGTGGGGTGCCAGATTGCAAGCCCTGGCCTGGACGGCCTGGGCGCGACCAATCTCACCCCCCTCCGGGGTTACTGCGCTGTTGAGGGCCATATTCTGGGGCTTGAAGGGGGCAACGGCGACCGCCTGTCGAACCAGCCAGCGACAGAGGGCCGTGACCAGCAGGCTCTTGCCTGCATCGGAGGTGGTACCCTGCACCATCAAGGCATGAGCAGTCATGTCATGGCCTCTACAGACAAACGGGAGAGTGCCGCTTCCACTCTTTGCCACCCGGCCTCATCACCGGGAAGTCCAAGCCGAAAGCTGGCGGGTTTTGAGAAGTGACGTGTCAGTATGCCCTGACGGGCAAGGTGTTGGTGGAGCTCTGTGGCTTCCGGTGAGATGATCCACTGGAACAGCCCGCAGCCGCCACTGGGAGGTAGTTCATATTTGGCGAGTAGTTTTTTCAGACGTCTCTCCGAACTCTGCAGCCATTGTCTGGCCTCTGCCTGCCAGGCACGATCCTTTAGTGCGGTGGTGGCGATCCAGCGGGCCGGGCCATTGATGCTCCAGGGGCCAAGCAGGTCGTTGAGACGGGCCAACAATTCAGGCCGGGCAGAGACAAACCCGATCCGTGCCCCGGCCAGACCAAAAAATTTGCCCAGTGATCGCAGGACGATCAAACCCGGCAGGGAGGTCTGGTCGGCAATGCTCTGCTCAGGGGTGGCATCCATAAAGGCTTCATCCACCACCAGCCAACCGTTTCGATCCGCCAGTTCGCTATGCCAGTGGAGGAGCTGCTCTCTGGTAAAACACACTCCGGTGGGATTGTTTGGATTAATCACTACCAGCACATCGAGATTGTCGATTTCTGTATCAATCTTGTCAGCTACCAGTGGACGTAGCCGATGACCCGCCCGTTCCCAGGCGTGGGCATGTTCCCCATAACCCGGTGTGATGACACCAACCCGACAGGTGGCACGCAGGCGAGGGAGAGCCTGAATTGCCGCCTGGGAACCAGCGACGGGCAGTAGATCAGGCGCGTGGTAGTACTCTCGAGCCGCCTGCTCCAGACCGTCATCTGTTTCTGGCAGACGTTGCCAGGCAGTGGCCGGAAGTTCTGGAACTGGCCAGCCATTGGGGTTGATGCCGGTTGAGAGATCCAGCCAGCTCTCCAAAGGGATGGCGTACTCACTGGCTGCCCTGCGTAATCTGCCGCCGTGCTCAAGCAATGAACCAGCCCCCCAGCAGAATTGTGATGGCCCAGAGGATGGTGCTGTTGGAGACCAGCTTGATGGCCCTGTCGATATCCTCACTATCCGGGGTATGACCGCTGCCAAGGATAGGCCGTTGATGGATTTCACCGTGATAGACCGCCTTGCCACCCAACTGGAGATTGAGGGCACCCGCACCGGCGGCCAGCACGGGGCCGGCGTTGGGACTCTCCCAGTGGCTGGCCTGACTGGACCAGCAGCGCAGGGCCTGACGAAAGGTTCCGGTCAGGGCATAGCTGAGGGCGGTGAGTCGCGCCGGAACCAGGTTGAGCAGGTCATCGAGCCGGGCTGCCGCCCAGCCGAACTGTAAGAAGCGCTCGTTACGATAACCCCACATGGCATCCAGGGTGTTGACCAGTCGATAGGCCACCACGCCGGGGGCGCCGGCCAGGAGAAACCAGAAAAGAGCCCCGAAGATGGCGTCACTGCCATTTTCAAGCAGCGATTCGATGGTGGCGCGGACCACATCCTCCCGCTTCATCTGCCCGGTTTCGCGACTGACGATCCAACCTACCTTTTCCCTCGAAGCTTCCAGATCCCCCGCTCTTAAACTGTTGAGTATCTTGCGTGCATGCTCGATCAGACTACGTCCACCCAAGGCCAGATAGAGCAGAATCAAACCCGCCGCAGGGCTGAGCTGTTGCAGCAGAGAGGCGAGTAACACCAGGGGCACCACCAGCAGGAGCAAGGCGAAGAGCCCCCGCAACCGACCGTTTCCATCGGGTCGGTTCAGCCGCTGCTCCAGACGTTCGGCCAGATAACCGAAGCCTGCCAGCGGGTGCCAGCGGCGTGGCTCACCCAGCAGGGTATCCAGCAGAAGTGCTCCGATCACCGTGAGGGCGCTAATCATCAGTCAGCCAGCTTCCGAGAGAGTTGCAGCAGACTGTTTTCATGGCGATCAAGCAGGTGGAGGCTCTGTTCCTGCTTGCCGTTTGAAACAGACCAGACGGACTCAACCTTTGATAAATCGAGTTGGATACGGCTCTCCTCGAAGTCGAGGAGAAGCTGCCCGGCATCGATTTGCAGTGCCGTTCCATCCAGTGAGATACGGGTTGAGAGGGCACTGTGACAACCCAGGGTAATGCCCAGTTTTCCACCGGCCCTGTACTGCTCAAGCAGGGTCGATAGTTGTGTCCTGTTGGCGGACTGAACCTGATAACCGGACTCCAGCGAATCACCAGTCCTGCTGGTCAATGCAGTCAATAGGGCTCCCAGGGGCAAATCGAAGCGATTGGCAGCACTCTGTAGATCAGCTTCCGGATTGGCATCAAGGAACTCTTTCAGGGCTGTGGGCCAGCCTTCCAGCCCGAGACTCAATGAACGACCGGCCCGTTCACCCGCGTGGAGTTCGCCAGTCAGATCCTGATATTTGTTGTGATACCCCCTTGGGGTGATCATCAGCCCCGCTTGCCAGTAGCTGTCGCTGTTGCCGATGAGCACAGTACTGAGCATTCCGATATCACACTGGGACATCTCGTCCAGCCTGACTCGCAGGATATCCTGACGCTTGCGATAGGCGGATTTGACCACGGCTACCGGGGTGGCCGGATTACGGTACTGCAACAGAATACGCTGGGCCTCGACGATCTGTTTGGTGCGGCGCCCACTCTTTGGATTATAAAGAGCGACCACAAAATCGCCCCGTGCCGCAGCCTCCAGCCGCCGGGCAATCCGGGGCCAGGGGGTGAGCAGGTCGGAGAGGGATATGGCACAGAAGTCGTGGGTCAGTGGAGCGCCCACCAGCGATGCGGCGGCATTGAGGGCGGTGGCGCCGGGAATGATCTCGACCTGGATATCGCTCTCCGGAGTCCAGCCGGACTGCAACAGGATTTCGTAGGTGGGACCAGCCATGCCATAGACGCCGATATCGCCGGAGGAGATCAGGGCAACGGTTTTCCCCTGCCTTGCCTGTTCCCAGGCTTCGATGCAGCGGTCGATCTCTTCGGTCATCCCTTTTCGTATCACCTCTTTACCGTCCAGCAGTTCTTTCACCAGCTTGATGTAGGTGGAGTAGCCGATGACCACATCTGACTCTTCAATGGCAGCGCGGGCACGCAGGGTCATGTGCTCAGCAGCGCCGGGACCAAATCCCACCAGTAATATCTTTCCGTGAGTTTTTTGCATAAAACTTTAATCGCTATCGATAGTGGCAATGGAGATGGTGGCGTTGCGGTTATCCGGTCCGCGATATTTGTGTTTCTCTACAATCAGCTGATATTTGCCTGCATCTGCCAGCAACAGTGCCGCCGCTTCACCCACCGAGGGGGTACCCATATATTTCAGAACGGTCTCCGAGGGGTTGGGGACCTCCACCTGAGAGAGTTGTTTTGCCGAATAGAAGTGCAGTGGCCAGTTTTGCTTTTCTGCCAGGGCCAGAAGACCGGGTTCATCGGATTTCTTATCGATAGTGGCGATAGCGCTGACCTGTTGCAGGTCAAGACCGGCCAGGTTCAGGGCCTGGGTCAGAGCTGTCTCTATGGTTTCCAGGGCTGTATCCCGGTCACACCCGATGCCCAGTACGATTTTGCCGGGGGGGCGATAGATCACCAGATGGCCTGACAGTTGGTCCCGCAGGGATTGTGGTACCTCCTGCCGGGTCACCCACAGAAGAGATTTGAACTGATCGAGATCGACCTCCTCAAAACGACTGAAGCAGTGGATATTGGCGGGAAGAGGGGCAGGTTTGTTCCACCATTGGGTTGAACCGCACTCCTGGATGAATGCAATGGGTTCACCGTTGACTACATCTGCCGCCACGCTGACCAGGTTCTCTTTGGGCGCATCGGTTTTCCATCCCAGTTCCCGGCCCAGTATATCCACCGGCAGGGTTCCCAGAGATTCAGACGCCGTGGTCATTACCGCCTGGGCATCGATCAGTTTTGCCAGCTGTTCGGCAAAGGCGTTGGCGCCCCCTTGATGCCCCGAGAGGATGGGTATGACAAAACGTCCTGCATCGTCGATAACCAATACGCCGGGGTCCTCTTCCTTGGATTTGAGATAGGGTGCAATCAGGCGTACCGCCGCTCCGATGGAGAAGAGCAGCACCAGCTGATCGTAGTTGTTGAACAGTTCACCGATGGCACCCCGAAAGGGCGGGGTCAGTGCCGTGACGCTGTTGGGTACACTCTCCAGCTCAGCCGAAAATCTGGCACTGACGAACAGATCGGCAGCGGGTAGATCAGCACCCAGCCGGGCCAGATTACGTGCGCCATGTCGGGTGATGGCTACCAGGGCTATTTTTTGTGCGGCTCCCATCAGGCTGTTTCAGACCTCTTTTTTTTACAACCCCGAACCTTTGGCCCTCGCACCCTGTGGTGGTTACGGACAATCATCAGGGACAGATAGTTGACCTTCTCTCCCCGCAGTTGGGTCAGGTCGTGGACGATACGTTCCTCGGGTGTGCCGGCGCGTTCGATAAAGGCACTTTCGGCCAATAGATCGCGATCTTCCAGCAGGTCCAGCAGTTGATCGAGTAGCGGATTGACTTTGAGCAGCACCAGGGTGTCGAATTCAGTCAGCAGCCGGTCAATCATTGCTACACCATAAATGGCGGGAAGTATGGCCAGGGTGTCATCGGTCTCGGCAAGGGGCATTTTCAGATCGGCCGCGGCCAGATTGAAGGAGGAGACCCCGGCAACGGTTACGATCTCGATCTCACTGTCGAGGCTGTTGACGCTTCGCGCCAGATGGCCAAAGGTGGAGTAGGTGGAAGCGTCCCCTTCGACCAGAAAGAGTACATCCTCTCCACTCTGTGCGATCTCGATCACCGCCTCTGCGGCCCTGAGCCAATAGCGGGCCAGCTTCTCCTTGTCTTGAGTCATTGGGAAGACCAGTGCGGTGCGATTTTCCGGCAGGGGAAGTTCAGAGCGGCGCACGATATCCAGCACGAAGCTGTCACTCTTTTCGCTCTTTACCGGATAGGTCCAGCGGGCGCCGCTCTGCAGCAGTTCCCAGGCGCGGCGGGTGATCATGCCCGGATCACCGGGACCGATGGATACGCCGTACAATTTACCTTTCACTGGATTCGATACTCCGTTGTGCGGCGATGATCCAGACCGGGGTCTCCGACTGAAGTCTTTGCATATTCAGTATGGGCTTGTTGCGGTTGACCTGGAGCTGGCAGAGATCCCACTGGGCATTTCGGGCTTTCAGCTGTTCGATCGCCTGGTTCATGTTCTCCAGAGTGATGAAATTCATCACCAGCTGTCCATCGGCTGAGAGACGATCCAGCGCGATATCGATCAGCGGTTCAAGCTCACCTCCAGAGCCACCGATGAAGATGGCATCGGGGTCTGGCCACTGGTCGAGTCCATGGGGCGCCTTACCTTCAGTCAGCCGGTAGTTGGTGAGCCGGAACCGCTGCTGGTTCTGGCGGATAATAGCGGCGTCTTCGCTGTTTTTTTCGATGGAGAAGACAAAGCCGTCTGGACAGAGGCGGGCCGCCTCCATCCCCACAGAGCCGGAACCGGCGCCAATATCCCAGACAATACTGTCGTAACGAAGCTGCAACCGGGCCAGGGAGACCGCCCGTACCTCACGCTTGGTGATGAGTCCCCGGTCAGGTTTTCGCTGGTGGTAACTTTCATCAGCCAGTCCAAAAAGCGGGGGGGGTGACTGGCTGTTACATGGGCGCAGGATGACGATATTGGGCTCTCCAAACTGACGATTGACCAGCTCACTGGCCGGAAGAAATCCACTCAGCTGTTCTTTTGGCAGCAGCAGCTGCTCGGCAACGGCCATTTCGTACTCATCTGCCAGCGATACCGAATCCAGCATTCTGGCTATGCGCCCGGGGCTGTTTTCCGGGCCGGTGAAGATGGCCAGCAGTTGCTGCTTTCTGATCTGTTGCAGCAAGGGGTAGAGGCCGTGGTCGGGACCCGCATCTGAACGCCACTCCCCAACATCCTTGCCATGAATGGAGCAGATTCTGGCATCTTGCCAGGGGAGGCCAAGTCGGGCAAAAGCCTGTTGTATCAGCGAGGTATTGGGGATTACACGGCACTGCCCATGTCCCAGCTTGCTGATCAGGAAACGCGCAATACCGTGGCAGAGTGGGTCGCCAGTGGCCAGCACTACCGCCTGTTGTCCATTGGTTAGTGCCGCGCCGACCCAGACTGGGATTTTGCCAAAACCCTCAGAGAGATCCCGGCTTGAACAGTCGGCCTTTATCTCACTGGCAAAGAGCCTGAGTGTTCGGTCATTGCCAACCAGCAGGTCAGCGTTGCGGATCAGATCCAGTGCGGATGGGGTGAGTCCATCGACCCCATTATCGAGAACACCGATGATGTGACAATCAGGCACTTTCAGTCTCCACCAGTTTGTTGCCTTCAAAGTCGCAGACCAGTACCCGAAGGGTGAATTTGCTTGGGTAACGACCGGTGAGAGAGGTGATGACACGCGCTGCAAGGGCTTTGAGAAAAGCGCTTTGAAGATCGATGGCGGTCAGTTGTTCAAGTGCATACCGGGCGGTATTGGCCTGGGCAATCTCTCTGCAGAGTACCTCATCAGCCCCTGCTTCGGCGGCGATCTCCGCAACCAGAGCGGTGTTTACCGGATTGCGTCCGGCGTGGGTGATGGTTTCACCCTGGGCCATTTTGACCAGCTTGCCCACCATGCCACCAATGATGACATGAGGAATCTCCTCAGCCACAACCGTATCGAATGCCGGCTTTAGAAAATCCCCCATCTGCACGAAACAGCCGGGCGACAGTTGTGGCAACTCCCCCATAACGAACTTCTCGGTACGGCCACCGGTGGTCAGTACCACCGTATCCTCCCCCTGTCGGGCAGTGACCTCAATGGCCTGAACCACGCTGGCGCGGAAGGCGGCGGTGGACCAGGGGTGGACGATACCACTGGTGCCCAGGATGGATATGCCACCAATAATTCCGAGTCGCGCGTTGAGGGTGCGCCTGGCAATTTTTTCACCATCGGGTACCGAGATGGTTGCTTCGATGCCGTGCTTCTCCAGTATCGAAGCAGCAGCTTCTTTAATATTTTCCCGGATATTCTTATCGGGCACCGGGTTGATCGCAGGGCCATCGACCTCGAGACCCAGCCCGGGCATGGTGACACGGCCCACGCCGGGGCCACCGAGTAGTTCTATTTTTCCGGGCTGATCGGGTAATTGACGAAGATCGGCGGTAAGACGGGCCTTGTCGGTGACGTCCGGGTCATCCCCGGCATCCTTGATCACCACCGCATGGGCGGACGTTTTATTGCAGTAGCCATCGATCACCTCAAATATTACCCGCTGACCATTGGGCAGGAGAGATTCGATCTGCCGGGGAACCTGCCCCGTCACCATGCCGACAGCCGCCGCCCGGGCAGCAGCAGCTGAGCAGGCACCGGTGGTGAAGCCTTTGCGGGTGCCTCTCTTTTTTCGATTGTTTTTAGTGGCAGCCATGAGGGCTCTTCAGGGGCATTTTCATTGCGTTTGACACTATTACCACTGATCGCGATGGATCAGTTGGTCAATGGGCATTCGGGGCAGCCAACCCGCCTTCTCCAACTCCGGTTTTTCGTGAAAATGGCTGACATGCCCCACACAAAGATAGGCGATGGGTACGATCTGTTCCGGTATTCCCAGAATCTCTTTAAGGGACTGATGGTGAATAATGCTTACCCAGCCGACCCCCAGGTTCTCAGCCCGGGCAGAGAGCCAGAGATTCTGTACGGCGCAGACGGCACTGTAGAGATCCATCTCCGGGTTGGCGGTGCGACCAATGACCACACTGCCGGTACGCTGTCGGTCACAGGTGATAACGATACCTAACGGGGCCTCCATGATGCCCTCAAGTTTGAAATTCTGGTACTGGGCTCTTCTCTCCTCATCAAACATTTCGGCCGCCTCTTTGTGGGCCGTCTCGAAGGCATCCTTGATCTGCTGCCGAATGGCGCTGTCTCGTACAATGATGAAGTCCCAGGGCTGCATGAAGCCCACGCTTGGAGCATGGTGGGCGGCATCCAGAATACGGATCAGTACCTCATCGTCCACCGGGTCGTTGAGAAACTCTCGTCGGGTATCACGGCGATGGTAGAGAGTTTTGTAAAATCCCTCCCGCTCCGCAGCGGTGATTTTTTCGAAAGAGAGGGCCACTATTGTTTCTGTTCCGCTTCGGCAAGGAGGGCGTGAATGGCAGAGACCACCAGTGTGGAGCCCCCTTTGCGTCCCTGGGTGATAATCCAGGGGGTTCCATCCAGGGTGGCGATGGCCTGTTTGGACTCCTCAGCGGAGACAAACCCTACCGGCATGCCGATGACCAGGGCAGGGCGGACTTCATCCTCTTCAATCAGGCGCTTGAGCTCCAGCAGGGCAGTAGGGGCGTTACCGATGGCGATGATGCCGTTATCCAGTAAGCCTTCTCGCTGCGCCTTGCGCATCGCCTGAACGGCACGGGTGCTGTTTTCAGCTTTGGCCCGGGCAATAACATCGTCATCGGAAATAAAGTGATGGCAGGTGACCCCAAAATGATTTAGCCGGGGTTTTGACAATCCCACACAGATCATCTCCACATCGGCAACAATCGACCGGCCATCTAGGATCGCCTGCAGACCGACACGGATTGCATCGGGATGGAACCGGGTCAGACCGTTGAATTCAAAATCGGCGCTGGCGTGAATCATCCTTCTCACCAGTGGCCACTGCTCATCGGTATAGCTGTGGTCGCCGGCTTCACTGTCGACGATGGCAAAGGAGTTGTGCTCAATCTGTTGACCCGCCTGGGTCAGCTGTTCAGTAACCTTGTTGCTCATGCTGCCAAAGCCTCTACACATTAAGAATGATGATGATGGTGGTGGTGGTCGTGAGCAAGCTCGTCGCTGGCGGAAATATCTGCGGTTTCCTGACGTCGTTGGTCCAGCAGTTCAAAGATCTCCGGCTCAAAACCAAAATAGTCGCCATGGGCGAAACGGACCTGCGGGTATTGTTTCGCCAGGTGCCCCATCTGTCGCTGGATGCGCTCGATCAAGGTTCCGGTGAAGAGGTAGTAAGGCAGTACAATAATCTGGGTCATGCCAAGATGAACCTGACGCTGTACCACCTGTTCAAGACGGGGAAGAGTGATGCCGGTAAAGGCGATCTCCACCAATTCGTGCTCACTCTCTTCATATAACCAGCGAGCCATCTTGGCCACTTCACCATTGGCAATACGGTCTGATGAACCGCGACCCAGGAGTATCACACCGGTGGTTTTCGGGTCGGGCATATCCTGACTGCCCATCGCCTGTTTCAGCCGCCGTTTCAGGATGGCAAGAATTGGATCACAGGCTCCCAGATGGGGTGCGTAGATGAATGATTTGTCAGGATGGTTCTCCTGAACCTTGGCGATATGCTGGGGTATCTCCAGTTTGACGTGGCCTGCGGCGTTGAGAATCAGCGGCACCACAATGATTCTCTCGGCGTTTTGGGCGGCCCGCTCCAGGCCGTCATCCAGCAATACCTTGGCAAACTCAATAAAACAGAGTTCAATATTTATATCAGCATGGCGCTCGCGCAACTGGTCGGCAAATGATTCGATCTCTCGGTTACCGGCAGGGTTGCGTGAGCCGTGCCCGACCAACAGGATGGTTTCTCTCAATGATTAACTCGTGGGTTCAAGTGTTACGCCACGACGAAAACGGTGGCTGAAGCTGGCGTCATAAAGCTTGGATTTTTTCAAAGTAGGCCAATGCCGTGCCCCCAGTGTTGGGCTGACGATGATCATCGCCTGACTGTTAATTTTCTCTAACCGGCATTTGTCGCGGATATCGGCCAGGGTGCCACGGACGACCTTCTCTTCGTCCGGCCAGCTTGCCTTGTGTACCACCACTATCGGTGAATCTTCCTGCCAACCTGCAGCCAGCAGCTCACTCTCTACTTTCTGCAGCAGGGTGATGGAGAGGAACAGGCAGAGTGTGGTGTGATGCTGTGCCAATTCGGCCAGTGACTCTCCCGGTGGCATGGGGGTTCGTCCCTCAACCCGGGTGAGAATGACTGTCTGGGTTATCTCCGGCAAGGTCAGACTCTCCAATGCAGTTGCAGCAGAGGCCATGGCCGATGGGACACCGGGCACCACCCCCACCTCAATGTGGTTGGCATCCAGGGGCTGCACCATTTCGATCAGTGCCCCATAGAGACCAGGGTCACCCGTCTGTAGACGTATCACTGTTTTATGGCTGTTGGCATTTTCAATCAGCCATGTGACGATCTCCTCAAGGGCCATCCCTTTGGAGTCCAGCACTTCACAACCCGCTGGCGCCCAACGGGTGGCCGCCTTCGATACCAGTGAACCGGCGTACAGAATCGCATCGGCGCGGGTGATCAAATCACGGCCCTTGACCGTGATCAGGTCGGGATCACCCGGACCCGCGCCGACAAACCACACCTTACCCGCCATTTATGAGGCGGCGGAAAACAGGCGCTTATCGACAGCAGCTGTATCCTTGAGGCCATGGAGTGCCTTGGCGCCGGCCAGTACTCCCAGGTCAACCAACGGTTCCAGGATGATGACAGTCATATATGCGCTGCCAAATGAGAGCACCTGGGCCAGGTTTTCGCTGCCAAAACCCTGACCATAGAAGGCCCAGAAGGCGACCCAGGCGACGATGCCGCCCTGGTAAGCGGTGGATAGCTTCAGGGCCTGGGTGTACTTGATGTCTTTATAGGCGATATTTTCAGGGATAACCTTTTTAGCCAACAGGCTCATGGCAAGCAGTGGTATCAGCAGGGTGGTAACATTCATCCCGTATTGGGGCAGATCGAAAGGCGCAAAGAAGAGCCCCTGGATCAACAGGCCGGCTACCAGGCCGATGGCCGCAGGGGCAAGACCGAAGAGCAGAAACAGGGTTGACCCCATGATAAGGTGCACCTCTGAAACACCAATGGGATGGTGAGGCAACACCTCAAAATATGAGAAGACCAGTAGTGTGGCCAACAGACTTCTTATACCCAGGGAGAGGATGCCATCCTCTTTGATGGCATCTAAGGCCAATTTTGTTACAAAACCCAGTGAAACGAATGCTGTCGCATAGCTGAGAACCATTTTTGTACCCTCAACGACGCCAGCTTCTATATGCATGATGTTCCCCTTTTATGTTGGTGATGGAATTGATGGTGCGAACAGTTTGGCCGCAGCCATCGGGTTTGATGGGAAATAGAGATGCAGGTAGGAGGCGCTGACACGGCCTTCACGAAAGAAGGGCTCGCCACGGCGTCCTTTGCGTGCCCCTTTGCTGGTGGCGATGGGGGTCAGTGGGCTCTCCAGAGTTGAGTAGTGGAAGCTGTGTCCGCGGATGGATCCTTCGGGCAGCTCTATGCCATGCATGCCGAGGTTGGCCAGTCGCTTCTGCATGCTGGCTTTCCCGGGCAGGAGCCCCACCATACTGACACTGTGGCCATCTGTATCAGATAGCGAATCAAACAGGTAGAGCATCCCGCCACACTCGGCGACTATCGGTTTGCCTGCGGTGTGGTGAGCCAGAATAGCCTCTCGCATGCGCCGGTTGGTGCTGAGCCGGTCCAGATGAAGCTCGGGATACCCCCCGGGTAGATAGAGTGCGTCCGCCTCAGGCAGATCGATATCTTCAAGTGGTGAGAAGAAGATCAGCTCAGCACCCAAGTTGCGCAGAAGGTCGAGATTGGCCCGGTAGAGAAAGGCGAATGCCAGGTCATTGGCCAC
>JAUUYI010000228.1 GCA_030590525.1 Sedimenticola sp.
GACTTCGAGTGGCTGGAAGAGCTGGCCACCGAGATCCTGGACTTCTTTGCCGAGAATGCCCTGGAGCACGAACGCACCGGTGAGATGATCGAGCGCATTGGCCTGACCAATTTCCTGGAGGGCGTCGGCCTGGAGATCGATCCCAACATGGTCAGCCAGCCACGAATGAATCCCTATTTCCGGTCCGACGACTGGGATGAGGAAGTGGCCAAGTGGGAAGAGCGGAAGGCCGCGGGTTCCTGACCTGATACAGCCGTCAGCAAAATGGTCGGAGGTGGAGCTTCCTCTGCCTCCGACCATTTTTTACCTGATTATCTATGTGTCTAATCCCCCACCACCAGATAATCCAGCACCAGGCCAGCGAAGATCACCATGCCGTAGGCGTTGTTATCCAGGAAGGCACGAAACGCGCCCGCCGAGTCACGTTCCCGCATAAGGTACTGCTGACGCAGGAACAGCAGACCACCACCAGCCACCCCCAACTGATAGCAGATCCCCAGGCCCACCTTTATTCCCACCAGCAGCAGGATACCTGTCATTGCTATCTGCAGCAGGCCAATCATCAGCCGATCGTAATCCCCGAACAGGATCGCAGTCGACTTGACGCCGATTTTCAGGTCATCCTCTCTGTCCACCATGGCATACTCGGTATCGTAGATCAGTGCCCAGATGACGGCGCTGATGAACAGCAGCCAACCGATTGGGGGCACCGCCCCGGTCAGTGCCATAAAGGCCATGGGTACGGCCCAGCCAAAGGCCATGCCGAGGACCAGCTGCGGCAGATGGGTATAGCGCTTCATGAACGGGTAGGCCGCCGCCAGCGTTACCGCGACGAACGACATCAGGACCGTCTCCCAGCTCAGCAGCAGCACCAGGCCGAAGGCGATCAGACTCAGCGTGACGAAGACGCCGATCGCCTCCTTTGGGGTGATTACCCCGACCGCCAGGGGACGGTCTCTCGTGCGAGCCACCCTGCCGTCGATATCCCGGTCCGCGTAGTCATTGATGGCGCAACCGGCCGAGCGCATCAGGGCCACCCCCAGGATGAAGATCAGCACCACCCACCAGGTGGGGTGCCCATTACCCGCTATCCAGAGTGCCCAAAGCGCGGGCCACAGCAGCAGCAAGATACCGATCGGACGGTTCAGTCGCACCAGGATGACATAGCTGGCCAGTCGTTCCTGCAAGGGGACGGGGCCACCGGTGAAGTGAACCTTGAGCGGTGGTCGCGTCATTTCAGACCCTCCGGTATCCCGGGTAAAAAGAGTTCATTGACCAGTATTGGCCGATCATCCAAAAAGAACAGAGTACGGCGCCCCCAGATCTCCGACGGGGGCTGCCGCAGGCGGGCAGTGGCATCATGAAACAGCTGATGCCTGGAGAGCAGCCTTGCTGCCTGGGTCTCTCCACGCACCACCCCCGGATCGGAGAAGAGCACCGCACCCAGCGGGCGGCTGCCAAGCAGAGTCAAGCGCCTCACCGAGCCCCGCAGACTGCTGGCCGGAATCAGGGTACGGGCAAACACCCAGGGCCGATCGCCACAAAACAGCTCCACCTCTCTCACAATGGCGATCTCGCCCCGGCGCATGCCCAGCAGTCGTCCCTCGCTGCAGAACGGCTTGCCCCATCCCTGCCGGATCACCTGCACCCGGAAGCGCTCTTCACAGGCCCGGACCACCCGCGCCGTGAGTGAACCCTCGTCCCGCAACCAGGGGTTTATTGGCGCCGGCACACGGGTGCTACGGAGTCGCCGCAGATCGCTCCAGACGGGCTCAGTACGTGCGTGGACAGGGCTGTAACCTTTCAACTGTGCTCTCTGAAATAGACCGCCCAGGCGGAAGCTAATCGATTATTACCTAGGTACTATCGCAAACATCAGGCGTTGATGTACCGCTCCTTCGCCCCGATCCAACGGCGCATCAAGGGCTGGACCCGCTCCGGATACCGTTGCAGAAGCATATCCGCCGCCTGCTGCACCTCGGGCAGCAGGGACTGATCCCGCATCAGATCTGCGATCCGAAACTGCATCTCCCCGGTCTGGCGGGTTCCCAGCACCTCACCGGGCCCGCGCAGTTCCAGGTCCTTCTGGGCGATGATGAAGCCATCACTGGTCTCCCGCATCACCGCCAGCCGCTCCCGGGCGTTGCCGGAGAGGGGCTGGTGATACATGAGAACACAGTGGCTCTCCGTGCCCCCCCGGCCCACCCGGCCACGCAACTGGTGCAGCTGGGCCAGGCCAAGGCGCTCGGGATTCTCGATGATCATCAGACTGGCATTGGGCACATCCACCCCTACCTCGATCACCGTAGTGGCCACCAGCAGTTGCAACTCCCCTTGTTTGAAGCGCTGCATCATCTGCTCCTTCTCCACCGCCTTGAGACGCCCATGGACCAGGCCCACCTGCAGATCGGGAAGAGCCTCTGCCAGCATGGTGGCGGTATCCTCCGCTGCCTGACACTGCAGCACCTCCGACTCTTCGATCAGGGTACAGACCCAGTAGGCCTGCCGCTCCTGACTACAGGCAACCCGCACCCGCTCCATCACCTCATCGCGACGAAGGTCGGGTATCACCACCGTGCTGACCGGGATGCGACCGGGCGGCAACTCATCGATAACCGAGACATCCAGATCCGCATAGGCGGTCATGGCCAGGGTGCGCGGGATGGGAGTCGCGGTCATGATCAGCTGATGAGGCACCCCTCTCCCCTCCGCCCCCTTCTCCCGCAGCGCCATACGCTGATGCACCCCGAATCGATGCTGCTCATCGATGATCACCAGCCCCAGGTTATGAAATGCCACATCTTCCTGAAACAGGGCGTGGGTCCCCACCACCAACGGCATCCGCCCCTCCGCCAGTGCAGCCAGCAACTGCTGCCGCGCCCTCCCCTTGTGACGACTGGTCAACCAGCCAACCTCCAGCCCCAGCGGCTCGAACCAGGCACGAAAACTCTGCAGATGCTGCTCCGCCAGTAATTCCGTCGGTGCCATCAGGGCGGCCTGGTGCTCAGATTCCAGTGCCT
The DNA here is from genome assembly GCA_030590525.1 of Sedimenticola sp. Classification (GTDB taxonomy): domain Bacteria; phylum Pseudomonadota; class Gammaproteobacteria; order Chromatiales; family Chromatiaceae; genus JAUXBK01. Next base: position 3,021 of record JAUUYI010000228.1, read on the forward strand.
GTAGCACCGCCATGGCCGAGACCACCGTCTTACCCGAACCCACATCACCCTGTACCAGCCGCATCATCGGCCGGTCCCGGGCCAGATCGCACTCGATTTCCCCCACCACCCGCTGCTGGGCGCCAGTCAGCGGAAAAGAGAGCTGCTGCAGCAGCTGCCGTCTAAGCCGGCCACTCCCGGCCAGAACCGGCGCCGTTGCCCGTTGCTGCTGCAACCGCAGGGCGCGCAGACTGAGTTGATGGGCCAGCAACTCCTCGAAGGCCAGCCGCCGCTGAGCCGGGTGACGCCCCTCCAGCAGTACCTGCTGAGAGGCATCGGGTGGCGGCCGATGGAGGTATCGCACGGCGTTCCCCAGCTCCGGCAGCCTGAACCGCCGCAGCAGATCATCCGGCAACCACTCGGGCAGGGCCTCGGGCCGCTCTTGCAAAAGTGACAGCGCCTGTTCGGTCATGTTGCGCCACGCCAGCTGATGCATCCCCTCGGTACTCGGATAGATCGGGGTCAGACTCTCCTCCACCTCAGAGGGATCTCCCTCAGCCACAGGCTTATATTCGGGATGCACCAACTCCAGACTGGAGGGACCGCTGCGTATCTCTCCAAAGCAGCGAAGCCATACCCCACGGGAGAGATTGGCCTTCTGGGCCGCGGAGAAGTGAAAAAAACGCAGAACGATACCACCACTGCCATCTGCCAGCCACACCAGCAGGGAACGGCGACGGCCGATACGGATCTCAGCTGTCTCCACCACCCCCTCCACCACTGCCTGATCCCCGGCCCTCAGCGCCCCCATCGGGGTAATACGGGTCCGGTCCTGGTAGCGAAGCGGGAGATGAAACAGCACGTCCTGTACCGTCTGCACACCGATCCCCGCCAGCCGCTCCGCATTGCGTGGACCGACTCCCTTGAGCACTGTAACCGGTGTGGTATCCAAACCTTCCCTGGTAGATTCCTGTTTCAAGTTCACCCCTGCTTATTTATCGATACGGCCAGTCAAATACCCGGCAATCGGTCCGCTATCCCTGCCTCACTTCGACACTGCCAGGCTCGTGAGTCAAAATCAGTATAATACTACCGGAACAGCAGAGAAGGCAGCGGTTGGCGGTTGGCGGTTGGCGGTTGGCATAAGATCAGTGCAGATTCCAAAAGGTTCCCCTTGCGTAACCGTTCAGTCCCCCGCCATTTCGAATGTAGGGGCGAATTTATTCGCCCGGAACGCTGAGGGCTGGGCGAATAAATTCACCCCTACAATGTGTGCCTGGTCAAGAGGGGGACTGAACGGTTATTTTAGTCTAAAATTTGACGCCTGACGCCTGCCCCA
>JAUUYI010000209.1 GCA_030590525.1 Sedimenticola sp.
ATTACATACTGACCGGAGCCAAACCGGCGCATACCAGGAAGCCTGTCGGATTAGGGCCAATTCTACTGCGCCGAGAGGGGAATCAACAAGAAAAAACGTGTGTTTAAGAAGGTATTGCGGTTTTTCAAACTCAGCAGAATGATCGGCAGGGAAGATAAATCCCAGGCAACTATTCAGCTTTGGCGTCTGGCATTTCCGACGGCAGTTCGGGTGAACATAATGGCCCTCCCCCATTCTGGCCATCTAATGATAGAGGGTGCTCCGGTCGATGATACGGTCGATCTCCTGACGGAAAAAGCCGACGATCGCACCGCACTCCGGATGATCCACCGGTCCCCCTTTGGATTTAGGCAGATCATAGGGGCTACCGAGGACGAAGATATTTTCATCGTTGTAGGTGTTGGCCGGGCGAGTGTAGTTCATGCTGCCTGCGACCACGATATCATCGTCGATCACCATCAGCTTGTGGTGCAGCTTTCCGAGGCCAGGAAGCTTCCGGGAATCTGACAGATAGACCTTTATCCCCTCATTGTGCAGCCATTCGGTAGCGGCCCAATCCCGCCCTCCCTGGCCCTTGTCGAGGACACCTCGGATCGCTATCTGCGCCCGGCGCAGCATGATCATCGCATCATCGATCCCGGAAGAGCCGGAGAAGGTAAATATTGCGAAATCGAGACGCCGCCTGGCCTTCAGCATCTGTTTGATGATCTCCAGCTCCGGGGCATCGTCGGGCGCAAACAGGATGCGTACCGGAACGCCCTTGATGTTTACCGTCCGAGGGTGTGACAGGTGGCGCGGCTGCAGTACACCAAAACTGCCTTCCATGCACTCCTGAAACTCCTCCGCATAAGGCCGGCAAATGCGGTAATCGTGGAAAATGATGGCATGGTTGAGGTTTTTGTGGGTACCGGTCCAGGTAAAATTAGTCGACCCGGTCAGCAGCGCCGCCCGGCCCCGTTTTTTACCCTTCCGGTAGTCCCGAACGATAAATTTCTGATGGAAGATCCTGGGGTTGAGATCGGCCTTGACGTCCACCCCGCAGCGCAGCAACGCGCTCAGGATGTCCCGATTGGTCCTGATCGACCGGGGGCGTCTGCGTTCCTCCCACTGGGCCTCGTGTACCACCTGCTCCATCACCTCCCCCTGTTTCGGCCTCGCCTTGGGGGGTCTGTCCGCTTTGAGATAGTCCTGTTCCATGAACATCCGCACGCTGACGCCCCGATACACGGCATCCAGGATGGCCTGGGCAATCGGCTCGCAGTCCAGCTCCTGCACCGCAATATCCAGACTCCTTCTGGCATCACCTATAAAATCGATGATGACCTGCTCCAGGTCATCCGGGGCACCCAGTTCCCGGGGGCCCGCAAATACCTCTATCCTTCCCTGCGCGAATGTGGTCATAAGGGTTTCCTTTTCCAGCCCGTTGTTACCTGCTCTGAAGTATAGTCTCGATCCTGGGGGGCTGTCCGAGAATTAGAGAGCCTGATTACCCCTGAAAACTTGACCACGGCACCCATGCTGAGGAGACTCTCAGGCCATGGGATTGCACCTGGTCAGCTCGAACAGAATCGAATCACTGCTGAGTGAGCTGGCCAGACGACTGCTCCTGTCACCGCTGAGTTCACCTTTCAGCGCCGAAGTGATCATCGTCCCCAGCCCGGCAATGGCGCGCTGGATCAACCTGCAGCTGGCCCGGCAGCACCGGGTCGCGGCAAATATCGAGTATCCCCTGCCCGCTTCCTGGATCTGGGGACTCACTGGCAGTCTGCTGAAAGATGCACCGGAACAAGACCCTCTGGAGCGCAGTGCCGCAAGCTGGAAAATCCATACCCTGCTGCCGCAACTGCTGGAATCCACCCCCTTCCTGGCCCTGAAAAACTACCTGCAGGATGGAGGGGATGACCTCAAACGGTGGCAGCTCTCCACCCGTATCGCGGACCTGTTCGACCGTTATCAGTTCTATCGGCCGGAACTGATCCGTGACTGGAGCCAGGGTAAGGGGGATGACTGGCAGGCCATGCTGTGGCGGATGCTGATCAGGGACCACCCCCGGACCCACCGGGTGGCGGTTCTCGACCGGCTGCTGCAGACCCTCAGCAAAGAGAACCCCGGCAACACACCACCACAACGCATCTCCCTGTTTGCGATCTCCAGCCTCCCTCCCCTGTTCATCGACCTGTTGCATGCGCTGGCAGCACACACCCACATCGACCTCTATCTGCACAGCCCCACCGATCAGTACTGGGCGGACCTGAAAAGCAAGCGGGCACTCTCCCGCCTGCGCCTGACACGACCGGATGAAGCGGCCTACCATGACACGGGAAACGAGCTGCTGGCCTCCTGGGGGCGCCAGGGGCAGGCCTTTCAGGACCTGTTACTGGCTGGAGATGGTCTGCACAGCAGCGACTGGGAGGAGTATCGTCAGCCGGGCAGCAGCTCCCTGCTCAACCGCATACAGCAGGATATCTTCACCCTCGATGAGACAACCCGGCGGGCCGCTCAGGACGACTCTGTGCAGATCCACATCAGTCACAGCCCGCTGCGTGAATGCCAGGTACTGCACGACCAGCTGCTCACCCTGCTGGCCCGGGACAGCAGCATAAAGCCGGAGGATATCCTGGTCATGATCCCGGAGATCAGCCGCTATGCGCCCTATATCGAGGCCGTGTTCCGCCGGGATGAAACAGGTGCCAGGCCCTTCATTCCCTGGAACCTGTCAGATATCACCATTGCTGACGAACACCCCCTGATCCGAATCTTCTTTCAATTACTGGAGCTGCCGCACAGCCGCTTCACCGTCTCAGAGGTGCTCTCCTACCTGGACGTTCCAGAGCTGACCGCCCGTTTCGGCCTGGATCGGGAGGCGTGCGAGGAGATCCGCCTGCTGCTTGACGAAAGCAACGTGCGCTGGGGACTGGACGGGGAGCAGAAACAGGGGTTCGGCCTTCCCCCTCTGATTGAAAACACCTGGAAGCAGGCGGAGCAACGGCTGTTTTCGGGTTATGCCCTGGGGGAGGTGGGTTTCTGGGAAGGCATCGCCCCGTTGCCGGGGGTCGAAGGAGGCAGGGCCCGGAGCCTGGGCCGATTCTGGCTGTTGTTCGATCGGCTGCGGGCGTATCGTCAACGGCTCGCCCGCCCCCATCGGGCGGATACCTGGCAGCGGTTGCTCAACCGGCTGCTGGATGACTTCTTCAGCGACCGGGCGGATGACGATGGAAAACTGCAACAGATCCGGGAGGCCCTCGATGCGCTGCAACAGCAGGCGGGTGAAGAGCCGCTCTCACCGGAGCTGCTGCGCCACTGGCTGAACGGCGAGCTTGGCAGTCAGGCCATTCGCGGGCGCTATTTTTCAGGCGGCATCTCCTTCTGCGGTATGCGCCCGATGCGCAGCCTGCCGTTTCGGGTCATCTGCCTGCTCGGCATGAACGACCTGGCCTTTCCCCGCCGCGAGCGACCGCTGGAGTTCGACCGAATGGCCGGAAAATGGCGCCCCGGCGACCCGCGGAAAGGGGATGAGGACCGCTACCTGCTGCTGGAGACCCTGTTGTGTGCCCGGCAGACGTTTTACATCAGCTACAGCGGGCGCGACATGAAGGACAACAGCGAACGCCAGCCCTCGGTGCTGGTGCGTGAGCTGCTGGATTTTATCGAGAGCCGATACGACCTTTCCGCCAGTGATGCCCCGCTGACCCGAATTCATCCACTGCAGCCGTTCAGCCCGCGCAACTACGCCCCCACCCCCAGCAGTTTCGACGCTTACTGGTGTCAGGTAGCAGAGGCCATCCGTCAGCCGCGCCCCGCGCAAGCGCTGGAACCGTGGCCTGACTGGGAGATCACCCCCCCGGAAGCGGAGTCACGGGAGATCGAACTCAGCCGTCTGCAGCGTTTCATCCGCCACCCGGTGCGGTTTTTCTTCAACACCCGGTTGCAGATCTGGCTGGGAGACGGGCCGGTGGCCGAAGATGACGAGCCATTCAGGCTTGACGGCCTATCCCAATGGCGGCTCAAGCAGACCATGGCCGGTAATTTCCTGCAGCAACACGCTACCCGGCAGGAGCAGTTGCAGGCCCAGGGGCTGTTGCCCCACGGTATCTTCTCCACGATCACATTCGACCAGTCAATTCGAGATGTGCAGCCGCTGATAGAGCAACTGCAGCCGTATGCCGGCATCACCCCACGCCCCCGGCTGGTGGATATCCGTTTCGAGCCGGGTTTCCGTCTGAGCGGTCAGGTCGGCCGCTTCCTGCCCGGGAGGGGCCTGCTCCACTATACCCCTTCCCGGTTCAAGGGTGGTGCGCTGCTGGAACTGTGGCTGGAGCATCTGGCACTCTGCAGCTGCAACCGGTTAGCGGATAAAGAAGAGAGTGTTCTGATCTGCAGCGACCTGAGCTGGCGTTTTCCGCGGTTGCCGGCAGACGCGGCACACCCCCTGCTGCAGCGCTACCTGGAGTACTACTGGCAGGGACTGCACCGCCCTCTCCCTCTGTTTCCGGAGTCCAGCTATGCCTGGGCAGTCGCGGCAGAAGAGCCGGACAGGGCGATGAGAGGCGCCTGGAGTAAATGGCAGGGCAACCCGTATCAGGGACAGCCGGGAGAAATGGACGACCCCTACATCCAGCTGGCCATGCGCGGAGGAGCGGCAACCCCCCTCGACCACCCCGAATTCGCTGCCCTCGCCTGC
>JAUUYI010000005.1 GCA_030590525.1 Sedimenticola sp.
CCACCCTTGCCCGCCGCGTCGCGCCCCTCGAACAGGATGATCATCCGGGTGCCGCTCTGCTCCAGGTACTGCTGCATTTTGATCAGCTCTGCCTGGTAGGGCTTCAGCTCCTGCTCACGCAGATAACGGCGAATAGCCTTTCGGTTCTTCCGTTTCAGTTTCTTGATCTGACCCTGCAGGCGATTGTTCTCTTCCAGCAGCGCTGCCGCATCCAGATCACCCCATTCTGTGGCGGCTGCCTCGTCTTCGGTCATCTGCTGATCCATTCCGACAACCTGTTCTTCTTCTTCGGCCAGTTCGACCGCATCGGGATTCTGTTCGCCTGTCATAATAATAATGTCCTGATTCAGAAGAGGTTCTTGCAAAATACCACATCTCCCCCGGAAGCGGGGATTGCAGGATTTTGCAAGAACCTCAGAAAACAAATACTCGCTTCGGAGCCCGCGAAAAACAGTGGACGCCAACCCTGATAAACTATTTCATACTCGCCTTGTGATAATACGCCAGCTCCCGTCGGGCTGCACCTGTGACGTCCCTAAAAAAAACCGGCAGTTGCGCCAGATCAAGTAGGCGGAGGGATAAAACGCTCCGGGTCAAAACCTATAGGCCGACTCAACGGTCTCCCGGGTCAACACCCCATAGATGCGGCGGATTCCTGGTGCGGTCATTTGCTGTACATAGAGCGCCTCGGCCCCCTCTTTTTCCATCTTCTCTTGTGCCTCCTGGAGACTCGCCTGCAGGTAGATGGGGGCCAGCTGGAGACGACGGGCGGGTATTTGCAGCAGGTCGACCTCGACCACACCACCCTCCTCCAGATTACTCTCGTAGAGGTGGCGCGCCAGATCCACTGCCGGCATCAATATCGTCGGATCCTGCTGCTCATGGATCAGCAGCCACTCCGGCGAGTCGTTCAATATATCTTCGGCCTGTTCCCGGCTGATCAACTGGTCGACCCGGGCAAACTCTTTCTGCATTACACTGGCCACTCCGATCCTCCGCAACAGCTGCATCACCGGGTTGGCATTGTAGTCCATGCCGTTCGCCTTGAGCACGGTGATAAAAATGGACTCCTTCCCGTACAGCTCACTCGCGGTCAGGCCTGCCACCACGATCACCAGCATACCGGGCATGATTATCTGGGGGCTATAGGTCAATTCCATCATGGCGGCAAGTGCTGCCAGCGGTGCCTGCAGACTGGCACCCATGGTCGCCCCCATGCCGAGCAGGGCATAGAAGCCAATATCCACCTCCAGTTCGGGGACCACGAGCCGGACCAGGAGGCCGAACAGAGAGCCGAGTGTGGCGCCGATGAACAGAGCCGGGCCAATCGTGCCTCCCGGCACGCCCATACCAATACTGGCAGCCGTGGCCATTATCTTGAACAGCATCATTGCCAATAGCAGCCAGACCCCAATTTCTCCTGCCAGTGCCTGGTCAACCGTGTCATAACCGATCCCCATCACCTGAGGTACCGCCACCCCGAACAGCCCCACCAATACACCGGCCAGGGTAGTCCGCCACCAGAAAGGCAGCCCCTTCCCCCGCTCAGCGACACGCTCGAGCAGATGGTTGAACAGTGCTGAGAAACTCCCTGCCAGAACGCCCAGTAACATTAACAGCGGTACCTGAGCCAGGGAACCCATGTGCATTTCGGGTACCAGGAAGGCAGGGTCATCGCCGAGGAAGACAACTGAGATCGCGTTGGCACTGACTGCTGCCAGGATCACCGGGGTGAAGCTGGCCAGGGTATACTCCATCATCACCACCTCAAGGGCGAAGAACACCCCAGCCAGCGGGGTATTGAACGAGGCGGCGATCCCGGCTGCCGTACCACAGCCCACCATGGTCCGTATGCTGTTGTTGGGGAGAGAGAGGTACTGTCCCAGCAGGCTGCCGGCGCCCGCCCCCAGAAACGCATGGGGGCCCTCACGCCCAACCGAGTGGCCGCTGACGATGGCGATGGCCGCACCCACGAACTGCAGGATAAAATCACGCAGGGTGATGTATCCCTGATGATAGGCCATCCGCTCCAGCAATCTGGGTACGCCAAGGATGTAGGTCCCGTTGGCCCAGCGCAGAAAGATCAGGCCAATGGCCACACCGCCTGCAATCGGCAGCAGGAGACGGAGGAGCCAGGGCAGCATCTCATAGTTTTCCGGATTACTCCCGGGTAACAGTGCCAGTTGCGACCCTTCCACGGCAAAGCGGAAGAGAACGATCACTCCGCCCGCAATCAGGCCGTTGACCAGCCCCAGCAGGGCAAGCGATATCAGCGCATCGGGGTGAGAGAGGTGGAGGCGCAGATGCTCCAGCCGCTCACTCAACCATTCCTTCGGCCTTACCCGCAAAAGAGTTCTCCCATTTCCTCTAACATACCTGACGCCTGACGCCTGTCTTCTGACGCCTGACGCCTGACTCCTGTTAATATTACCTGAACAAGTTCTCCAGAACCGCTCTCTGAAGGAGTTCCAATGAAGATCGATAACCCGAAGGCCTACCGCAATGCCACTGAACTGGAAGTGATCAGGGAGTTACTGCCGATCGAGGGGGCCGATGTACTTGAACTGGGCTGCGGACGCGCCTGGATGACTCGGCAGATAGCCGGGCAACTCGTTCCACGCCAACTGATCGCAACCGATGTGGACCGGATCCAGCACCAGAAGAACCTACTGATTGACGATCTGCCCCGAGTCACCTTCGTCTACGGGGGTGCCGAGGCGATCGATCTTCCAAACGAGAGTATCGATGTGGTCCTGATGCTCAAGTCCCTGCACCATGTGCCGCCAGACAAGATGGAACAGGGATTGAGAGAGATTGCCAGGGTACTCCGCCCCAGTGGTCTGGCCTATATCTCCGAGCCCGTATACAAAGGGGACTTTAACGCTATTCTGAGCCTGTTTCATGATGAGAAGAGGGTGCGGGAGGCCGCCTTTACTGCACTGCAGAAGGTGGTGGGTGACGGCACCTTTGTACTGGCCGGGCAGCACTTCTTCAATGCCCCCCGGGACTACCGGAATTTTGCCGACTTCGAAGCACGGATACTGCAGGTAACCCACACCCGACATGAGATTGATGCCGCCCTCTACCAGCGGATCAAAACAGCTTTCGATGCACATATGGGTGAGGATGGCGCCCATTTCCTGACACCTTCACGGGTGGACCTGCTCAGGATTGACAGGCCCTGAAAACCACAGAATATCAGTTGATTCTGATACAGCTTGGTGGTAGCATTGCAAATAGTAATGATTCTTATTGGTGTTTTTTTATGAACAGCGAAACAGCGGTAACGGAAGGTATGCAGCCGGTTGCCCTCCTCCGGCTGCCCGCTGGTCAACAGGCACGGATCACCGAGATTCAAGGCGGCCACGCGCTCACCCGCAGGCTGCTCAGCCTGGGCCTGCGGGTTGGATCGGAGATCAGTATCGTGCAACAGCGCCGCAAAGGGGTAGTGGTGGCCTGCGCTGGCAACCGGGTGGCACTTGGGGGCGGTGTGGCGGACAAGATGCTCGCCCAGCCCCTGTAAGGCGTATGGGCCTGGCCACAATAAGATGACCACTATCGCCCTTGGGGGTAACCCCAACTGCGGCAAGTCCGCCCTGTTCAATGCCCTCACCGGCATCCGCCAGAAGACGGGTAACTGGCCGGGCGTTACGGTCGACCGCAAGGAAGGGCGCTTCCAGCTGAACGGGCAGGTGATCGCGGTCATCGACCTCCCCGGCATCTACTCCCTGGATGCCTCATCCATCGACGAGCAGGTGACCCGGGACTATCTACTCTCCCGCGAGGCCAGTCTCATCATCAATGTCATCGATGCCTCCAATCTGGAGCGCAACCTCTATTTCACCGTGCAGTTGCGGGAGATGGGGATCCCGATGATCATCGTCCTCAACATGATGGACGTAGCCCGTAAGCGGGGTATCAAGGTCGATATCGAACGCTTGGGCCAGGAACTTGGCTGCCCGGTGGTGCCGGTGGTGGCCACTACCGGTGAAGGGCTGAATGATCTCAAACGTCAGATTGAGGCGCACACCAGAAACCCCGGTGAAACCCCTTTTGAGGTAACCCATGAAGACACCGTGGAGCAGGCCCTCGCCGACCTGATCCCCCGGCTGGGCGGGGCTTCATCCCATGCCAATCTGCGCTGGCTTGCGCTGAAGCTTCTGGAGGGGGACAGTCATGCCATCCAACTGGCGGGAGAAGATGTCCAGCCTCTGGTAGGGCAGTGGCGACAGACGATCGAAGGCCGTGCCGGTGAAGAGGTGGATATCCACATAGCGGATGCCCGCTATGGCCACGCCCACATCCTGGCCCAGCGGGTCATCCGGGAACACGGCAAGGTAGGCCGCACCCTCTCCGACCGCATTGACCGGGTCGTGCTGAACCGGATCGTCGGCATTCCTATCTTCATGCTCATCATGTATCTGATGTTCATGTTCACCATCAACATCGGCGGCGCCTTCATCGATTTTTTTGATTTGGCAGTGGGGGCCTTCCTGGTCGAGGGGGTGGGCAATTGGATGCAGCAGCTCGGTGCCCCCGCCTGGCTACGGGTGCTGCTGGCAGACGGTGTCGGTGGTGGCATCACTATCGTATCCACCTTCATCCCCATCATCGCCTGCCTCTACCTGTTCCTCTCGGTGCTGGAGGATACGGGCTACATGGCCCGTGCCGCCTTCGTCATGGACCGGTTCATGCGCGCCATCGGCCTGCCGGGCAAGGCCTTCGTACCGCTGATCGTCGGCTTCGGCTGCAACGTGCCGGCGGTGATGGCCACCCGCACCCTGGCGAATCTGCGGGAACGCAAACTCGCCATCCTGATGAACCCGTTCATGTCCTGTGGCGCCAGGCTGCCGGTCTATGCCCTGTTCGTTGCTGCCTTCTTTCCCAGTAATGGCCAGAACCTGGTATTTCTGCTCTACCTGATCGGTATCACGGTGGCAGTCCTTACCGGCATGATCATGCGCCGCACCCTGCTCTCCGGCAGCAGCACGGGTTTCATGATGGAATTGCCGCCCTATCATCTGCCGACTGTCAAGGGGGTGGCCCTGCGCACCTGGGACCGGGTCAAACTTTTCATCCGGGACGCGGGCAAAGTGATTGTCGTCATGGTGATGGCGCTCAACCTGCTCAACTCCATCGGCACCGATGGCTCCTTCGGCAATCAGGAGAGCGACAAGTCGGTGCTGAGTGCCGTCGGTCAGAGCCTCACTCCGGTGTTCGCTCCGCTGGGCATACACCAGGATAACTGGCCTGCCGCGGTCGGCATCTTCACCGGGGTGCTGGCCAAAGAGGTGGTGGTGGGTACCCTGGATTCCCTCTATGGTCAGCTGGCCGCAGAGGCGGCGGGAACGAACGCTGAGGCGGCGCCTTTCGACCTCTGGTCCCGGCTGGAACAGGCGGCAGCCACTATCCCGGCCAACCTCTCGGCGCTGGCAGGGAGCCTGTTCGACCCGTTGAACCTGGATGTGGGGGAGGTGAGCGACCGGAATGCTGCCGCGGCAGAGCAGGGAGTCAACAGCGGTATCTTTGGCGCCATGGCATCCCGTTTCGATGGTCAGGCCGGGGCATTCGCCTATCTGCTGTTCATCCTGCTCTACTTCCCCTGCGTGGCCACCATCGGCGCTATCGTACGCGAGGCGGGTGGTACCTGGGCCGCCTTCGTTGCCAGCTGGACCACCGGTGTCGCCTACACCACGTCAGTCGGCTTCTACCAGCTCGCCACATTCAGCCAGCACCCGGGCAGTTCTACCGCCTGGATCATCGGTCTCTCCCTGTTCCTCGCGGCGGTAGTAATTGGATTGCGCATCTGGAGCCGACGCCCCGAGCAAAGCAGTGCGCTGAGCAAGGTGGGCGCATGATCCTGTCAGAGATCAAGCACTATCTGATGCAGCGTGGACAGGCCAGTCTGACCGATATTGCGCTCCATTTCGATACCCCCCCGGAGGCGGTTCGCGGCATGCTGGAGCAGTGGATGCGCAAGGGGAAGGTACGGCGGATCATGGCCACAGCCTCCTGCGGCAGCAGCTGTTCCAGGTGCGACCTGGCAACCACCGAGATCTACGAGTGGACAGCGACCGAAGCAGGCAAACGAAGGCCTGTCAGCATCCCTCTCCAGTGTGAGCAGAAACAGCTCTGACTTAGCCCTTCAGCTTTATCACCAGGCTGTTGATCCCGTTCTGTTTCAGCCTGGCACGCAACTTATTTACCTTGTTCTCGGTGTAGGGGCCACTGCGCACCCGATGGAAGGTCCCGCTGCCGCTCACCCGTACCTTCTGAATCTCTGCCTGTATTCCAACCAGGGCCAGGCTGGCCTTCAACCGGTCCGCATCTGCAAATTTGCGGAACGATCCCATCTGCAGCATATAGCGCCCTGAAGCAGCGGCAGCGCTCTCCTTTTTGATCTTACCCCGCTTCACAGGCGGGGGGGCTGCCTCGGGTTCCGGCTCCGGAACCACCACCTCCATCTCCGGCAGGATCGTATAAAAGTCAAACCTTGGTTTAGGGGCTGCCGGCGCTTTCTTCCCCGCTGGCCGCTGTTTTTTTACACCCGACTCCTGGTTCTGTGTTTGTGACGTCAGCCGGGCATCTGCAGGCAGCAGCTTCAGCCAGGCCAGGCCACTGAAAAAGAGCCCCACCAATAATCCGCTCAGAAACCATACCCAGCCCGGGACCTGGCGCTGCCGCTTCTTGCGCGGGGCACTGGCCCGGCTTTTATAGTCCCGGGGCATCGCCTACATCCTTTCCGGTGCCGAAACACCCAGGAGATTGAGCCCGTTTCGCAGCACCTGCTGGACCGCCATGACCAGTTTGACCCGTGCATCCCGCAATGCCCGATCATCCACCAGAAACTGGCAGGCGTTGTAGTAGGTATGCAAATCATTCGCCAGTTCCCGCAGATAATGGGTGAGCTGATGAGGCTCCTCATTGAGCGCCGATGCCTCCACCACCTCCTGGTAACGGGATAGCCGATTCAACAGTGCGAGCTCATGATTCTCCACCAGCCGCCCCAGGTTGGCGACGCCTGTGTCGGATTCCACTTCCAGCCCCTTCTCCGCCGCCTGGCGCAGCACACTGCTGATCCTGGCATGAGCATACTGGACGTAGTAGACCGGATTGTCGCTGGACTGTGACTTGGCCAGATCCAGATCGAAGTCAAGATGCTGTTCACACTTGCGCATCACGTAGAAGAAACGGGCCGCATCACGCCCCACTTCCTTGCGCAGTTCTCTCAGGGTGACGAAGGAGCCTGAGCGGGTGGACATCTGCACCTTCTCGCCCGCACGATAGAGATTGGCGAACTGTACCAGCAGCACATCCAGCTTCGAGGGATCGGCGCCCAGCGCCTCCAGGGCGGCGTTCACTCGGGGTATATAGCCGTGATGATCCGCTCCCCAGACATCGATCACCCGGTCGAAACCCCGTTCCAGCTTATCCATGTGGTAGGCGATGTCCGAGGCAAAATAGGTAGTCTGACCATTTTCGCGCTCGATCACCCGGTCTTTTTCATCACCAAAGCTGGTGGAGCGAAACCAGAGGGCGCCCTCTTTCTCATACAGATGACCGGCACTGCGCAGGCGCTCCAGGGCCCGGTTTACTGCACCGGATTCGGTCAGGCTACGCTCTGAATACCACTCATCGTAGTGCACGCCGAACAGTTCCAGATCCTCCCGAATATCGTCCAGAATGGTGTTCAGGGCGAGTTCGAATACAAAGCGGTAACGATTGTCACCCAGCAACTGCCGGGCCCGCCCAATCAAGGCATCGATGTGGGACTCCTTGTCACCTCCCTGAGGCTCGTCTGCCGGCAAGCCAGCGAACACCTGCTGCGCACTGAATCTATACCCATCACCGTGCTCCCGGTGCAGCGCGGCCGCGATGTCCCAGACGTAGTCCCCCCGGTAGCCGTTGCTGGGAAAACTCAGTTCCTCATCACACAGGCCGAGGTAGCGGAGCCAGACGCTGGTTGCCAGGATGTCCATCTGCCGGCCGGCATCATTGACGTAGTATTCCCGGTGCACGTCGAAGCCAACTGCCTGCAGTAGATCGGCCACCACCGCCCCGTAGGCGGCACCCCGACCATGCCCCACATGCAGGGGGCCGGTGGGGTTGGCAGAGACGAACTCCACCTGCACCCGCCGGCCACCACCCAGCAACGAACGCCCGAAGTCATGTCCCTGCTCCAGGATATGGGGAATCAATGAGTGGTAGGCAGTGGGTGACAGATAAAAATTGATGAAACCAGGGCCGGCGATTTCAACCTTCTCCACCAGCTCGCTTTTCGGCAGCACCGCCACCAGCTTTTCGGCCAGGTCCCGCGGTCGGGTGCGCGCAACTTTGGCCAGCACCATGGCCACATTACAGGCGAAGTCACCAAATCGGGCATCCCGGGCTCGCTCTATCACGGGCTGCGGGATCTGATCTTCCGGAATGATGCCTGTGGCAGCGATCCGTTCGAGCGCCTGGGTCACCAGTTTCTGAATCTGACTCTTCATCTCTATCAGAATGCCTGGGTAAAGGCGGATACGAACCGGTCGTACATCTCATCCGGCAGCTGGTTGATGCCGGCCGCTGCCTTGCGCCCTCCACCGGTAGGAAACTGGCGGCACAGCTGATCGGCGCCCTCTTTGAGCGCCAGGGGCGCGCGTACACTGACCACGAATCCGCCTTCAGGCAGATGGGTGAGCAAGGCATGGGCCCGGTCGGGCGCTGCCTGGGCCAACTGGTTGGCAAACACCCCGCTGACCCGGCGGGCCCAGGGGTCCATCGGAAGCACATAGATGGCGTGACGCTTCGTCTCCAGGGTCGGCTTCAACGCCTCTGCATTGGACATGTCATCCCGATATCCCGCTTGCAGACGGGCAAAAGCCGGGTCGGCGGCAATGAATTCCAAGGGATCCGCATAGGGGTGCAGGCTGCGGTACAGCTCGTCCGGTGGAAAGTGGAGATCTTCGACCGTTGCGCCATAACCATTGTAGTTTAGATAGATACCCAGTTCCCGCAGTTGCACCAACTGCTCCTCATCCAGCCCCAACGGCTCGGCGGCCTTACGCGCCGAGCTGTCAAAATTGTCACCAAAAGTACCGACCACCGCCCAGGCTCGCTGTTCCCCATTCAGGTAGCGGTCCATCAGCAGGCTGGTCCCCACGTCGGGCGTAAGCTCGATATGGGTATCGAGTTCCGGATGCTCGGGGATATCACCGGCAAAGTGGTGATCGAAATAGCGGACGCGGGCGCCCCTGCCCAGCACGGCCTGCAGGGCATCCCGGTTTTTGTCCAGGGAGATATCCAGCACCGTCACCAGATCACCCTCTCCCGCCCCCACCTGCTTCAGCAGAGAGATGTCCCGCTTGACCCCGGTAACCAGGATGCTCTCCTCCGGCTGTGCCAGCCGCAACTGCTGCAGGGCACAAATGCCATCGGCATCACCATTGAACACATCATAATTTGCCATCTTCTGTCACCTGTTCAAAGAAAGGTACTAGGAGCCTGTCCGAGAATAGAGAACCTACTGCGGGAAACCCATTCTGGCCAGATTTCCCGATTAAATTCGTTAAATATATCCAATATTCGCCTCATTTAATCGAAAAATCTGACTCAAAATGGATTCCTCTCGCTACGGTTCCTATTCTCGGACAGGCTCCTAGGAAAAGAAACCAGTAAGGATAAATGAAAGGATCTAGGAAAAACAGGATTAAAACAGGGCCCAGGAGCAAGGACCAAAGCTCCAGGTTCCAGAAAAAGTGAAAATAAAGATAGGCTCTTCCCCTGATCAAGTGGGTAGTTTACCGTTGCAGGGTCGAATTCATTCGGCCCTACAGAAGAACCATAAAAAATATGACGTTTTGAATTGTGAATGAAATAACAGAACCCCTTGAACGGTCTTTACTTGTTGCGAGCGGATAGGTTTCCGGGGGGCGAGTGTGGATATGGGCGTGCACAGAATTGCTGTAACCGATCATCGCCGAGCGGTGATACTGCTCTGTATCTTACTCTTTGCTGCCACTTTCTGGACCAGCACCCATGGCGCCCAAACAGCCCAGGTACCGGAGTTCACCCACTCCGATGAGGCGAGCTGGATCAACAGCCCGCCCCTCGCCCTGAAGGATCTGCAGGGCAGGGTGGTACTGCTCGATTTCTGGACTTTCGACTGCTGGAACTGTCAGCGCAGCCTGCCATGGCTCAAATCCCTGGAGAAAAAATACCGGGGGCGCCCATTTCAGGTCATCGGCGTGCATACACCAGAGTTCCCCCACGAGAGAAGCCGGGGGCGGCTGCTGGACCGGATAAAGCTGCTCAACATCGAACACCCCGTGATGGTGGACAACGACTTCTCCTACTGGAACGCTGTCGGCACCCATGGCTGGCCCAGCTTCTATCTGATCGACAAAACGGGGCAGGTGCGGGAAACGCATGTTGGGGAGATCCATCTGGATGACAAGACTGCACAGCAGATCGAAACGATGATCGATACGCTTTTGGCTACAGAAAATCGGTAAAGATCGATCTGACCCCCATAGTGAACAGTTCTGCCTTTCTCTCCGGATCATTCACGGTGAACACATTCACGCTGAAACCCGCCTGGTTGAGCCGGGCAACCAGGGCCGCATCGGTGATCGCATCAGCTGGATTGTAGGCGCAAACACCAAGCCGCTGCAGATAATCGATCAGCTGCGCCGGATGGCGATGCTCCTCCAGTGCCGCCGTGGATACATCCGGCGCCCGCGCGGCAACCTGCTGCAGGTACTCATGCTGCATGGAGGAGATCAGCACCAGCGGCGCGCAACCGACGCTATGGATCACATCCAGCACGCGTTCCACCACCCGCTCGTGATGAGGCGCTTCAGTCAGATCCTTTATTTCGATGTTGACCGGATATCCGTGCTTTCGGACGAACTGGAGCAGTTGTTCCAGGGTGGGCAGAGATTGTGGAAGCAGCGGTGCCAGCTCGGCAGCACCGACCCGACCATCACGCAGGGTATGGAAGGGGTCCGCCTGCAGAAACCAGCTGCCAAAATCGAGCTGTAGTAACTCCTCGAAAGTAAAATCATGGACCCGCCAGGGCGCCCGCCGGGCGAATGCTGGTAACTCCGCCACATTGGTGGTGCGCTGCAGGGTCGCATCGTGCACGATTACCGGCAAACTATCCTGGCTGCACTGGACATCGACCTCCAGGAAGTCACTCCGCCCCAGGGCGCGCTCGAAGGCGCTCATGGTGTTCTCGGGGCGGGTCGAACGCGCACCCCGATGGGCTGCGATCAACCGTTCCCCACCGATGCACTGGAAAAAATTCACGCTTTGGTCGTCTGCCCGCTGAGCAACAGGTTGGTCACGGCCAGCAGGGAGGTGCCCACGATCAGCAGAAAAGAGATGGCATTGATCACCGGGGTACTGCCATCCCGCACCTGAAGGTAGAGATTGATCGGCAGTGTGGTGTCCGACCCGACCAGAAACAGGGTGGTGTTGAAGTTCTCGAAACTCATCAAAAAGGCCACTGCCCCGGCGCCGATCAGGGCCGGTTTGAGGAACGGGATCACGATCAACCGGATTACATCGAGGCGACTGGCCCCCAGATTGAGCGCCGCCTCCTCCAGGGTGGGGTCGAACTTCCTCAACCGGGCCGACACCACCAGCAACACGAAGGTGGTAATGAAGGAGAACTGACCCAGCACCACCAGCCAGAAGCTTGGGCGCAGCAGGGCCAGATCGATACCAAGCCGCTCCTCCACGAACAGACCGGCGCTGTTGGCCGCCAGCAGGAGGGAGATGCCGAGAATTACCCCGGGTATCACCAACGGTGTGAGGGCGAGAAAGTAGAGTCCCTGTTTAAACCGGAACTGCTCCTGCTCGAACAGAAACGCACCCATGGTGCCCACCAGCAGCGACAGCAGAGAGACGAAGAAAGCGGTCTGAAAACTGACCCAGATACTCTTCAGATTGTTCTGGTCATGGAAGATGCCCACCCGCTCGAGGGTATCAGCGGTAAACCACTCCAGCGTGAATCCCTTCCATGGCAGGGAAGGGAAGTTGGAGTCGTTGAAGGCGAGGATGCAGGTGATCGCCAGCGGGGCGAACAGAAACAGGTAGAACAGCGCGATGTAGACGCGGTAGCCCAGCATGTAACCGCGGCTGCCAGGAAGGGTGCGGATCATGTCAGCGCCCTCCCCAGATCCTGCCGGCTCAGCCTGAGGCCGGCCCAGATGATGAGGGAGGAGAGCAGCAGCAGCAGAAAGCCAAACGCCGCGCCCTGATTCCAGTTGAAACTGGCGATGAATTGATTGTAGATCTGCTCGGTGAACCAGAGCGAATTCTTGCCCCCCATCAGGTTAGGTGTCAGATAGTTGCCCAGGGTGAGCATGAACACCACGATGGCGCCGGATGTGATCCCAGGGGCCGCATAGGGGATGACAATACGGAGGAAGATGGTCAGCTTGGAGGCGCCCAGATCGTGGGCCGCCTCGATCAGGTTGTCGTCCATCCCCTCCAGAGAGGAGATCAGGGGCACCGCCATGAACAGCATGGAGGTGTAAACCAGTCCCATCACCATGCTTACGTCGTTGTAGAGCAGCTCCACCGGTTGCTCCAGCAGACCCATACCCAGCAGCAGGTGGTTGATCACTCCGCTCTCACGCAGCAGAATCATCCAGCCATAGACCCGCACCAGTTCGCTGACCCAGAAGGGCATCAACAGCAGGATGGTGAGGAAGGCACTGTAACGGCGGTGCACCACCTTGGTGATGTAGAAGGCGACCGGAAAGGTGATGAGAAAGGTGAGCAGCGTCACCAGCAGGGCATAGGTGGCGGTACGGGCGAAGGTGAGCCAGTAGATGCGCTCACTGAAAAAACTGTGGTAGTTGTCGAGGGTCCAGATCGCTTCACCCAGATCGTCCTCCCCCCGCAAGGACATGATAAACAGATCGATGTGGGGCACCACGATCAGAAGCAGCAGCCACATCAATACCGGCGCCAGGAAGATATAGAGCCCGATCTTGGTTTCTCTGCGCATTCGCCGAACTCCTGGACCCTCAGGCGTGTACCGGGTAACAGCGGCAGGCATCTATATAGACACCGGCGGTGATCCTGTCGCCCGGGCCGATGTGGGCGAACTGGCGGTTCTGGGGGAGTGAGACCATGATCTCCCGCTCACTTTCGCCGACCGTCGCCAGCACTTTGGTGTTGGAACCGTCAAACAGGATCGTCTTTACCTGCAGGGTAAAACGATTGATCCCCGACAGCGACTCCTCCGGCTGCAGGATGATCGACTCCGGCCGGATGAAGAGCCGGCACTCCGGTCTCTCCATGGGCTGCATCGGGGTCGCCTGCAACTGCAGACCGGTATCGGTGCGCACTCTGATCTGCTTCTCCTCCTGCTCCTCGATCTGTGCCGGGAACTGATTGCTCTCTCCCACGAAACCGGCGACGAAACAGCTGGCGGGGGAATCATACAGCGCCCTTGGCGGGCCCACCTGCTCGAGCCGCCCGGCATTCATCACCGCCACCCGGTCCGACATCACCAGTGCCTCGGACTGATCGTGCGTAATATAGATAAAGGTGGTTCCCACCTCCGACTGGAGTTTCTTCAGCTCAATCTTCATCTGCTCACGCAGCTTCAGATCCAGTGCCCCCAGGGGCTCATCGAGCAGCAGGATAGAGGGCTCCAGAACCAGGGCGCGGGCGATGGCCACACGCTGCTTCTGCCCACCGGAGAGCTGGCCAACCTGCTTGGCGCCATAGTCTGCAAGCCCCACCCGTTCCAGGATGGACTCCACCCGGCGTCCGATCTCCGCGGCAGCCAGTCGCTTCCGCTTCAGGCCGAATGCGATGTTCCCCGCCACATCCATCATCGGGAACAGGGCCAGGTTCTGGAACACCAGATTCACCGGCCGCCTGTTAGGGGGTATCCCCCGCATATCCTTGCCACGAATCCGGATGACACCGCTGGTGGGCTCCTGGAAGCCTGCAATCATCCTCAACAGCGTAGTCTTGCCACAGCCCGAAGGCCCCAGGATAGAGAAAAAACTCCCCTCCTGGACCTCCAGGCTCACATTGTCGACGGCAACCATTGTGTCGAAGCGACGGACCAGCTCCCTGATTTCCAGAACGACATCCACTGTACCGGGCTACCTGGACGCTTTTACGCGATCGAGGATTTTTCCCTCTATCTGCTCCAGCTTGGCCGGTACCGGTGGGTACCACTTAATGTTGTCGATATCTGCCGCGGAGAAAGAGCGGGTGAAATTGTCCCGGATCGATTCATCGAGAAACTCGTTTGCACCCTTTGAAGCGGTCCCGTATTTCTCCTGGTTGGTGAAATAGGCAGCATTCTCCGGTTTCAGCATGAAGTTGATCCATTTGTAGGCCCCCTCCACGTTTTTCGACTTGGCCGGGATGGCAAAGGTATCGATCCAGCCCAAGGCACCGCTCTTTGGTGCCACAAAGTCGATATCCGGGTTTTCATCGTGCAGCTTCCAGCCACCATTGTCCCACCCCAGTGCCACATGCACCTCACCACTGCGCATCAGCTCCAGCAGGGCATCCCCGTTGGCATAGTAGTTCTTGACCAGCGGTTTACCGCTGATCAGGCGATCACCTACCTTCTCCATCAGTACCTTGTAAGCCTTGGGATCACTGTAGCTGGCGAACGGATCGTAATCATTGGAAAAAGCCAGGGCAATCAGCGTGGGCCGCTTCAGTCTATAGCTGATACGCCCCGTATATTTCGGGTCGAGCAGCGCATCGTAGTCCTTCGCGTTCCGGGCCTTCGCCTTGTTGACGATGAGTCCGGAGGTGCCGTAGCAGAAGGGAGCGGCGAATGAGTCCGACCCGACTTTGGTGTTGTCCTGCACCGCTGTCAGCATCGAGGAGATGAACTGAGAGGCGTCGATTTTGCGGTAGTCCATCGGCTGATAGATCTTATATTTGGCCTGGACCGCGGAGATACGATCCTGACTCGGCTGAGCCAGGTCGAAACCGGCACCGCGGGTAGCCCGCAGCTTGGCAATCATCTCTTCATTGTTAGAGTAAGTCAGTTCCACCTTGATGCCCGTCTCTTTTTCAAACTTTTCCACCAGCACCTTGGGCGCATAGCCGGTCCAGGTGAGCAGTCGCAAGGTCTCCTGAGCCATTGAGGTGCTGGATGCCGCAAGGGCAAGCAGCACTATGGAGGCGCGCAACACTGTTTTCTTCATATCAACATTCTCCATCGGTCCTGATTTCTGGTTTAGCGGTAATCCACTCTAAAGACTTATCCGTTTGAATCACTTCGGATACTATAGATTAGTTCTGACAAAATACACCACATACCACGCATCAGCATCCGCCAGCTATTGTGTATTTTTCAACCTTACGGTTTTATAGCCGCTATCGTATGAGGTTCCTGCTATACACCCCATCTCCTCCCCCGGGAAGAGAGAGATGCCAATCCAGGGTAAACAACATGAAATTACCACAGCACTCATGAACAACCATTTGGAACAGATCGTCCAGCAGGCAGGCAGTATCATCCTGGGCAAACAGAGGACGATCCGCCTCTCCCTCGCCTGCCTGCTGGCCCGGGGGCACCTGCTGATCGAGGATCTCCCCGGTGTCGGAAAGACCACACTGGCCCATCTACTGGCCCGCCTGCTGGGCCTGCACTACCAGCGGATACAGTTCACCAGTGACCTGCTTCCAGCTGATATCATCGGAGTATCTGTCTACAACCGGGAAAAGGGGACGTTCCATTTTCATCCCGGGCCCATCTTTTCCCAGCTGATACTGGCCGATGAGATCAACCGGGCAACACCCAAGGCCCAGAGCGCCCTGCTCGAGGCGATGGAAGAGCGCCAGATCACAGCCGAGGGCAAGACCCGTCCCCTGCCCAGGCCCTTCTTTGTCATAGCCACACAGAACCCCGCCCATCAGATCGGCACCTTCCCGCTACCCGAGTCTCAGCTCGACCGATTTCTGATGCGGGTGGACCTGGGGTATCCCGACAGAAGATCAGAGCGGGAACTGCTGGCCGGCCAGGACCGGCGTACACTGTTGGAGCAACTGGCCCCCTGCATCAACCCGGATCAGCTCGCTACCCTGCAACAACAGGTGGATGAGGTATACCTCTCCGACGCCATTCTCGACTATTGCCAGGCACTGCTCGAGTTCAGTCGTACCAGTGCCCGATTCAACCACGGACTCTCACCTCGCGCCGGCCTGGCTCTGTTACGCAGCGCCCGCGCCTGGGCATTGCTGGCGGGCCGCTCACAGGTACTGCCGGAAGATCTGCAGGCGGTACTCCCATCGGTGGCGGGACACCGCCTGCACTCCACCAGCGACACCGGCGGGGGAGAAGGAAAGGCGCTGGCCCAACTGCTGTTGGAGTCGGTAGCCATCCCCTGATCCTGAATCCCTGTACGCCATGAAAACCTCCATGGACATCCTGCGCTGGACTACACTCCTCAGGCGCTTCCTCCGGCTCACCCGGGCGGACGAAAAGGGGAGGGCGACCATTGCCGCGCGACGTATCTACATCCTTCCGAGCCGTTATGGGATCGGGTATAGCTTTCTGCTGCTTTTGATGCTGGTGGGCTCCATCAATTATGCCAGCAACCTGGGATTTCTGCTCACATTTCTGCTTGCCGGGATGGGCCTGACAGCCATGATTCACACCTGGCTCAATCTGCTGGGACTGGAGCTCTCAGCGGGCAGGGCCCAACCCGTCTTTTGCGGTCAGGAATGCTGCTTCCCCATCCTGCTGAAAAACCACCGAGCGGGGCCCAGACCAGGGATACAACTTCAGGTGGAGAAGAAAGGCCCTGCGGCAACCGATATTGAAGGCCTGACATCCGTAACCCTGACCCTCTGCCAGACCAGCCGCAGGCGCGGGGAGATGCCTCTCTCCCGGGTGACCGTCTCCACCCGCTACCCCCTCGGGCTGCTGCGGGCATGGGCTTATGTAGAACTGGACAGCCACTGCCTGGTCTATCCGGCCCCCGGACAGCGGGTACCCTGGTCCGGGCTGGTGGATTACCGACAAAGCTCCACCGGAGACCGAGGCGTTGGGGCTGACGATTTCGTCGGCCTGCGCCAGTATCACCCGGGTGATTCACCATGCCACATAAACTGGAAGGCACTGAGCAAGGAACAGGGGCTGCAGACTAAGCAGTTCGGAGGCGACCGGTCTGAGCAACACTGGCTCGACTGGTATCAGGCGGAGGGCGACACCGAGGCCCGCCTGCGCGCGCTCTGCCGTGGGGTGCTGGATGCCTGTGAACATCAGCAGGAGTACGGCTTACGCCTGCCCGGCAGGCAACTCGAGCCCGACCGGGGAGAGGCCCACCGCCACCAGTGCCTGGCGGCGTTGGCCCGCTTTGGAGAGACAGTATGAAGCAGAGGCTTCAGGTTACGCTCTCCAGGCGTGAACTTCTCTCGGCGGTACTGTTGGGGCTACTGGCCGCTGCCCCCCATCTGTTCCATCTGCCGATCGGGATCAACGCATTCTTTGTCGCCATGGCCACCCTGCGACTCGCCGCCCTTTACCGGCCCTGGCTGCTGCCAGGCCGCCTGCTACTGGTACTGTTCACCTTTGGCGGTCTCGCCAACGTGCTGTTCCACTACCCGATTCTGTTCGGAAAGGAGGCCGGTGTTGCACTTCTGATCTCCATGCTCGGCTTGAAGCTGATGGAGATACGCCAGAGACGGGATATCTACGTACTGGCGTTCATCGGTTATTTTACCCTGGCCACCCTGTTTCTGTTCCGGCAGGGGATGCCGATAATGACCTATGCCCTGCTGGTCATCACCGGGTTCACCGCCGCACTGGTGGAGGCCAGCCGGGCGCAACCGTCGAATAACCTTTATGACCCGTTTATGGTGGCTGCCCGACTGCTGCTGCAGTCGGCTCCGGTGGCACTGGTGCTGTTTCTCCTGTTTCCTCGCTTCTCCTCGCCCTTGTGGGATATGGGGGTTGAGCAACGGAGTGGGGTTACCGGTATCAGTGACCATCTCTCACCCGGTTCCATCAGTCGTCTGAGCCGCTCACGGGCTGTTGCCTTCAGGGCCAGTTTCGAGGGTAGTGTACCTGCACCGGCTGAAAGGTACTGGCGGGGCCTCGTTCTATGGGAAACTGACGGAAAAAGCTGGATCGGGAAAACCCCTGAAGAGGCAAAAAATGTACGCCTGAAGGGCTTGAGTGACCCCATCCGTTACAGCATCACATTAGAGCCCTCCGGGGGACGTTGGCTGTTTGCCCTGGACCTCCCGGTGCAAGCCCCTCCAGGGGCTCGCCTGGGCCCCGCATACCAGTTGATCCGGGATAATCCCATAACACGTCGGATTCGCTATCAGGCGAGTTCCAGACTTGCATATGACACCGGGCCCATCAGTACCGTCCAGCAAAAGCTGGGATTGCAACTGCCGGACAACATCACTCAGCGAATGCGAACGCTGGTGCAGGAGTGGCGAACACAGGCCGCGAACGACATGGAACTGGTACTGACAGGGCTGCGCTATCTTCGTACCCATC
>JAUUYI010000106.1 GCA_030590525.1 Sedimenticola sp.
CGAGTTTGGTATCCACCCCATCACCCACCATCACCTCTTCCGGCAACGGCAGTTCACTGTTGTCCGGCAGTCCCAGCTCCTGTTCCAGCGATTCCAGGGTTGTATCATCCAGCTCTCCCATGGCGGATGAAAGATCGATCTGAGGCTCCTCCAACGCTGTATCCTGGCCCCCTATCCCACTCGCGGACTCCAGTTCATCCAGTGAGATGTTCAAGCTCTCTTCCAACTCCAAATCGTTAAGCTGCCCCCCTTGGACCGTCTCTTCCAGATCGTCCAGGCCCAGTACCATATCGTCTCGAGCCTGATCTTCCGAACCGAGATCCATATCTGCCAGAGATTCACTACCTAGAGTGAATGCTTCCAGATCAGACAGGGTATCGTCATCTGCAGCAATGGGTCCGCCGGCCTGATCACTGCCGTCAGGATCAAAATTTATGGCCCTGCCGTCCGTCAGTCCTTCATCTCCAAGTGACACAAGCTCATCCAGCTCACCGAGATCCAGGTCCAGGTCCAGATCATCCAGTGATCCCAGCGCATCGCTCTTCTCTGAGGTACCCGGCTGATCGCCTGCACCCAGGCCTCTCCCCCCCGGCAACCCGTCCTCCAGCGCAGTGCTGTTGCCAGACCCTGCCATCGCTGCCATATTACCTGCGGCTGCAAACAGTGCGCTGGCCGGCGCCAGCTTGGCGCCCATGGTGATCGCCCGTTCCCAGCCCTTCGGGTCATTCTGCTGTATTCCCTGGTCCACCATCTGCTGCGCCAACGTGGTGTATGCCTCTGCATCGCGGGTGGCAAACAGTATCTCAAGCAGTTTCAGTTTTAAATCCATCCGCTGGGGGTCCCGCTTGATCGCCTGACGCATCAGCTCTTCAGCCTGCTTGTATCTGCCATAGGCAATATAGACATCGGCCTCCCCCAACGGATCGACCTCACCTGTCTCTTCCTGCAGCACATCAATATCACTGGGTGAAAAATCACTCAGGAAAGAGGTCTCTTCGGTGGCAGGAGGCGTAGGCTCCAGGGCCTCTTCGGGTGAAGCTTCCGGCCGCCCCTCCAGGGTATCTACCAGAATACTCTCCCTGAACTCCTCCCGGGCCGAGCGACGTCGTCTGAATACAACCCATATCAGTGACAGCACAACCAGCACCACTGCCACGGCGACACCGATCAGAGTAGTATCACCTGCAATCCGCTGCAGCAGAGTCTGCTCTTTTTTCGGCTTTGGCGCAGTTTCGGCCTTGGGCTTTTCCGCTACGCTCGGTTCGCTTTGCACAGGTTTGGCAGACGGCGCCGCGATTGCCGGCTCCGCCTTCTCAACCACCGGGGGCGTGGCTTGCTCAGCAACCGTTCCCGCAGCTTCCTCGTCCAGAAAAATCTTTTCAGACTCGGCAGCATCCTCGCCATCATCCATGATGTCGAGTTCGATCTGCTCTGAATCCAGGGCCGGCGCAAACTTCTCGTCTACCACCAGATCCGGTGCTTCGTCAGGACTTTCCACGGGTTCAGGTTCGACTTGGGGTTCGAGTTCGGCTTGGGGTTCGAGTTCGGCTTGGGGTTCGAGTTCGGCTTGGGGTTCGAGTTCGGCTTGGGGTTCGAGTTCGGCTTGGGGTTCGGGTTTGGGTTGATCCTGTTCCGCCCCCCCCGCTGTTCCTACCTGAAAACGGGCCAGCTCACCATTCTTCAGGGTCAGCAGCCGCTGCATCTGTTCCAGTTGCACCTGCAACTCTTCGACTCTGGACTTGAGCGCCAGGCCTTCCTCCAGAGCACTCAGACGCTCTTCCTGGGAGGCAATCAGATCCTCCCTCAACCGATCCGGCGTCTCTGCCTGAACTTCACCTTCCGCCGTCCCGGCCTCTCCCTTTCCCCGGGGGCTGGCAGAGGCTATCTTCAGCTCTGCAGCTGGCGCCTCCGATGGTTCCTCTGGTTGCTCGCGGCCACCCACGGGTTGCCCATTCACCTGGGCATAGAAGGCTCTCCTGGCCTCACCTGGCGTCAGCGCCATCACCTCTTCATGAGCCGGCACCTGCAACACTTCCCCGACCTTGAGTTTGTTGATGTTGCGATCAATGAAGGCACGGGGGTTGGCGTTGAACAGGGCCATCATCATCTGCTCTATGCTGGCACCCGGTTGCCGCACCCGCTTTGCGATGCTCCAAAGGGTGTCATTCCGGCGTGTCGGGCCATATTCGCCGGCCACCACCCGTCTTGAATCGGGCGCAGCAGCTGACTGGACGGCCTTCACTGCAGGACGCCTTCGGGGTGCCGCCGCAATCTCCGGGCGGGTGATGGGCGCAGGCGACCGATCCAGGGTCGCCGGGGGATCCAGCAGTACTGTATACTCCCGCACCAGTCGGCCTTTGGGCCAGTCAACCTCGATCAGAAAATCCAGGAACGGTTCCCTGACCGGCTTTCCGCTTGTCACCCGGATGACGGTGCTCCCATCCGGCCGCCGTTCGGGTTTGAACTTGAGGGCAACCAGAGAGTGGGGACGCTCTATCCCGGCCTGTTTGAAGGCACCTGCCGAGGCCAGTTTGACCCTGATATCCGCTATCTCTTCACCTTCCACAGACAGCAGTTCGATGTCTGCGTTGAGAGACTGATTCAGCGCTGACTTCAGATGAATGTCACCGAGACCGAGTGCGCCAACACCAATCGGCGTGACACTCAATGCCAGAGCAATCGCCAGAGATAATTTACGAACCATGCACCACCTTTCCTGCTTCAGCCGTCTTTCAGAGGGCTCTTAGCTTAGACCACCACGCTCCGGACCGCAGTCATGGAGTGTGGTGCAAGAATAAACCTGATCTATAGTTGCTAACTACGGATTGTAAATGATATTTCCGGAAAAACCTGCAAAACAGATAAAAAATTCCTTCCCAACGTCTGATCACCGCTTCTCTGCTTCATTCGAAAATCCATTCAGCGCTCCAGAAGGATCCTGAGCATACGCCTCAAAGGTTCCGCAGCGCCCCACAACAACTGGTCTCCAACGGTAAACGCTGAGAGGTACTGCCCACCCATCTCCAGCTTGCGCAGGCGGCCCACCGGAACCGAAAGTGTTCCCGTAACGGCTGCTGGCGTCAGTTCCCTGACGCTCAACTCCCGATCATTGGGTACCACCTTCACCCATGAGTTGGCAGATGCCAGAATCCCTTCGATCTCATCTATCGGCACATCGCCATGTATCTTGATAGTCAGCGCCTGACTGTGAGAGCGCATGGCGCCAACCCGGACACAGATACCATCGATCGGCAGGGGTTCATTCTCCAGCCCCAGGATCTTGTTACTCTCGGCCCCGCCCTTCCACTCCTCCCGACTCTGCCCATTTGGTAGTTGGGTGTCGATCCAGGGGATCAGGCTGCCCGCCAGCGGCACTCCGAAGTTTTCGCTGGGGAAATGGTTGCTGCGCAGGGTCTCCGTCACCCGCCTGTCGATATCCAGGATCGCTGACGAGGGGTCATCCAGCAGCGGTCTGGCCGCCTCATGGAGTGCCCCCATCTGGGCGATCAGCTCCCGCATATTTTTAGCACCGGCACCTGATGCTGCCTGATAGGTCATGGCGGTCATCCACTCCACCAGCCCCGCACGAAACAGACCACCCACGGCCATCAGCATCAGGCTGACGGTACAGTTGCCACCAATGAAGTCTTTCACACCCGCACCCAGTGCGTCTGTGATCAAGTTCATGTTCACCGGGTCCAGTACGATCACACTCTCCGGTTGCATCCGCAGGCTGGAGGCGGCATCGATCCAATAGCCTTTCCATCCGGCCTCGCGCAGGCTGCCGAACACCTGTTTGGTGTATGCCCCGCCCTGACAGGTGACTATGGCATCCATCCCGCGCAGCTGCTCGATGTCGGTCGCGGCCAGGAGTGGTGCCGCCCCCCCGCCCACATCCGGACCTGGCAGCCCCATCTGCGAAGTAGTGAAAAAAACGGGTTCGTCGATCAAATCGAAGTCCCCCTCGGCGCGCATCCGCTCCATCAGCACCGATCCAACCATCCCTCGCCAGCCAACAAATCCTATACGTTTCATTGCCTTGATCCCTGTTTCCTGTCAATCGGCACGTAGCGCAGTGACAACTGCATCACCCATCTCCACGGTGCCCACCTCGCGGGTTCCCGCCGAGAGGATGTCAGCAGTGCGCAGACCATCGTCCAGCACCCGGTTCACTGCCTGTTCCACCCGATCTGCCAACCCCGATTCATCGAAGGAGTAGCGCAGCAGCATGGCCACTGACAGGATAGTTGCCAGGGGGTTGGCCACCCCCTGGCCGGCGATGTCGGGGGCAGAACCGTGGATCGGCTCATACATCCCTTTGCCATTTTCATCCAGAGAGGCCGATGGCAGCATGCCGATGGAGCCAGTCAACATGGCAGCACAGTCCGAGAGAATGTCACCAAACATATTGGTGGTCACCATCACGTCGAACTGCTTCGGTTCCCTCACCAGCTGCATGGCGGCGTTATCCACGTACATATGGGAGAGTTCCACTTGGGGGTTCTCGCTGCCGACGCGAACAGCCACTTCCCGCCAGAGCTCGGTGCACTCCAGTACATTGGCCTTGTCCACAGAGCAGACCCGACCGTCCCGCTTGCCGGCGATAGCCATCGCCACCCGTACGATGCGCTCGATCTCGGATTCCCGATAGACAAGTGTATTGAATCCCTCTCTTTCACCGCTGTCCAGGGTGCGTACTCCCCTGGGCTGGCCAAAATAGATACCCCCAGTCAGTTCCCGCACGATCATGATATCGAGTCCGGAGACCACTTCTGCCTTCAGGGTGGATGCGTCCGCCAACTGTGGATAGAGGATTGCAGGCCGCAGGTTGGCAAACAGTCCCAGTTCCGAACGCAGACCAAGCAGTCCCTTCTCTGGACGCACTGCGATATCCAATGGCTCCCACTTGGGTCCACCGACCGCGCCGAGCAGTACAGCGTCCGCCTCTTGCGCCAGTTCCAGGGTGGCATCCGGCAGTGGGTGACCCACTGCATCGTAGGCGCCCCCCCCTACCAGGGCTTCATCCAGATCCACATCCAGCCCAAATTCATCTCTCAGGGTGGCCAGCACCTTAATCGCCTCATCCACGATCTCGGGGCCGATCCCATCGCCCGGCAATACCAGAATCCGCTTACTCATCCCGATCAAACCTCTCCTTCAATTTTGTCCAATTTCTACCTGATCACAGCCACTCGCGTAAGCACCCGGTTAAACCCAATGCCATTAACTTAACGCCGACGGATCACCCTACGGAGATTTCTTTACTGTTTTTGTTCAAGATTTCAGTGGTAAGGTACTAAGGGGTTGTCCAACAATAACTTCCCATTTTGGAACGCCGATCCATCCCGCCTGGCGGGCCGGTTCATGTTCCTGACGGAACCGGCATTTCCCACATCCCTGTGGGTCATGTTGCGAAAACTTGAAAGATAATAAATATTGCTGCGTTTCCGCGCCTTGCCAGACGGGCGCCTCGACGCCCCAAAACAGGGAAGTTAATATTGGACAACCCCTAAGGCTTACTTTGCCTCTACGAACACCCAGGGGACCGCTTCCCGCCGCTGTTCCTCGAACGCCCGGATCTGATCCTTGTGCTTCAAGGTAAGACCGATATCGTCCAGCCCATCCAGCAGGCAACACTTGCGAAACTCATCCACCTGGAATGGGATCACCTCGCCATCCATCACTGTCAGAGTCTGGGCCGGCAGATCGACCGTGATCTCCAGAGGCTGCTTCCCGCTCACCTTCCCGAAAATAGAATCTATTATTTCACTAGATAAGACAATTGGTAATATTCCATTTTTGAAGCAGTTATTAAAGAAAATATCTGCGAAACTCGGAGCCAGTATCACCCGGAACCCATAGTCCGCCAAGGCCCAGGGGGCGTGCTCCCGGGAAGAGCCACAGCCGAAGTTATCTCTCGTCAGCAGCACACTTGCCCCCAGGTAACGGGGATCGTTGAGCACGAAATTCGGGTTCAGTGGCCGGTTGCTGCAATCCATCCCGGGTTCGCCATGATCCAGGTAGCGCCACTCGTCGAACAGATTGGGGCCAAATCCGCTACGCTGGATCGACTTCAGAAACTGCTTCGGGATGATCGCATCGGTGTCCACGTTGGATCGATCCAGCGGCGCCACCCTGCCGGTAAATTTCTCGAACTTCTGCATCACACTCTCCCTCACTTAATCCTGCAACTCTTCCACATCGGAAAAATGACCCGTCACTGCCGCCGCTACCGCCATCGCCGGGCTCACCAGATGGGTCCTGCCCCCCTTGCCCTGACGCCCCTCGAAGTTCCGGTTGGAGGTGGAGGCACAACGGTCACCCGGCGCCAGCCGGTCTGCGTTCATCGCCAGGCACATGGAGCAACCCGGATCCCGCCACTCGAATCCGGCGGCGGTAAATATCCGATCCAGTCCCTCCTCCTCCGCCTGGTGCTTGACCAGTCCGGACCCGGGCACTACCAGGGCCTGGACCACACTGTCTGCAACCTGCCGCCCTTCCGCAACCCGGGCAGCCGCCCGCAGGTCTTCGATCCTGCCATTGGTGCAGGAACCGATGAACACATGATCCACCTGTATCTCTCTGATCGGGGTGCCTGGCTGCAGCCCCATGTATTCCAGCGCGCGCTGCATACCGGCCGCCTTAGCCGGATCCTTCTCTTTCGCAGGGTCTGGAACCTCCGCCCCCAACGGCAGCACCATCTCAGGCGAAGTACCCCAGGTCACCTGTGGCTGGATCTTCCCGGCATCGAGACGAACCTCCCGGTCAAACCGGGCGCCCTCATCACTG
The DNA here is from genome assembly GCA_030590525.1 of Sedimenticola sp. GTDB lineage: Bacteria > Pseudomonadota > Gammaproteobacteria > Chromatiales > Chromatiaceae > JAUXBK01. The sequence continues at coordinate 6,790 of JAUUYI010000106.1, forward strand.
TGCAGCTGCTGCCAGCTGGCCTGCGCACGTTCCCATTTATCTCCCGTGGGGGCATAGGGCCGGCCTCTGACATAGTCGATGGTGGTCTCGTCCACCGCCACCAGTCCGGCGCGGGC
>JAUUYI010000004.1 GCA_030590525.1 Sedimenticola sp.
ATCGCCTGGGTATCAATATTTTTTCCTAAAAGCAATAAGTTATATATCCATGATCACATCATGGTGTTGAGGTCTGCAATAAATTCCATATTGAGAATTGCTGTGTTCTTCATCGCGTCGCCTTCTGCGCCAGCAACTGGCTGAGAAGCTGTTTCTCCTCCGCACTCAGACCTTCGCCCGCTGCTTTTTCCAGCAGTGCCTCCGTGCGCGCCTCCAACGCCTGCCGGGCCAGCGCCAAAAGGGTGTCGTGGAACTCCTGTGCCTGACCTTCCGCCGGTAGAGGAAGCAGCGTTGCGGCCAGTTTCCCCAGGTGTTTCCCTTCCTCTCTCTCACGCCAGCGTTCCAGCAGGGACGCAGTGGTAAGATTAGGCTGGTTTCGCAGTATTTCAAGCAACTCCTTTAATAAAGGGACACCGGGGAGGTTGAGCCGTTCCCAGCCTGAGGGTAGATTCTCTGCGCGGGCAAACTGGGGATTGGTGATCAGCAGTGCGACGGCACGCCTTACCGGCGGCATGGTGCCGAGGAAGGCACGCAGCGGTGCCCGCTGTTTTCTTTGAGGCAGTGGTAGTGCTGGCCCCCTGTCCATGCCGGCCTGCTCGATGCCCACGGTTTCTCCGAGCCGGTTGAACATCATCTGCCGGAGCAGCCCTTTGGGCAGCTGCGTCAACAGCGGTCGGGCCAGTTCAGCGAGTCGGGCCCGACCGGCCAGCGACGCCATGTCGACCTCTGCGGCGAGTCGCTCGAACAGAAACGAAGAGAGGGGAGAGGCCTCGGTGATGCGTTGCTGAAACCGGTTGTTGCCCTCTTTTCGGATCATGCTGTCCGGGTCTTCTCCCTCCGGCAGGAACAGAAACCGTACCTCGCGGCCGTCCCGCATGTGGGGCAGTGCAGTCTCCAGGGCCTTCCAGCCCGCCTTGCGGCCGGCCTGGTCACCGTCGAAACAGAACACCACCTCGGGCACCGTCCGGAACAGCAGCTCCATGTGCTCCGCAGTGGTGGCGGTCCCGAGGGTGGCCACGGCGTAGTGAATATCGAACTGGGCCAGGGCGACCACATCCAGGTAGCCCTCCACCACCAGCAGTCGTTTCAGCTCCCGAGTCGCCTTTTGAGCCTCGTACAGGCCATAGAGCTGGCGGCCCTTGTGAAACAGCGGTGTTTCCGGTGAGTTCAGGTACTTGGGTTTGCCATCGCCCATGATGCGACCGCCGAAACCGATGGTGCGGCCGCGGTGGTCCCGGATCGGGAACATGATGCGGTCCCGGAATCGGTCGTAACAGCTCTGCTGCTCTTTCTCGGATAGCATGCCGCTGAGCCGCAACCGTGACAGCTGCCCCTCGTCATGGCCCAACCGCTGAATGAGGTTGTCCCATCCGGGTGGGGCGAAGCCAATGCCGAATGTTGCTGCGATCTCGCCGCTGAGGCCGCGCTTTTTCAGATACTCTACCGCCCTTCCGGCCTGGGAATGGTGGCGCAGTTGCTGCTGGAAGAAGAGGGTTGCCTGTTCCAGGGTGTCGTAAAGGGGGCGATGGTCCGGGCCGGTTGGGCGATTGCCACCCTCCCGGGGCACATTGAGCCCCTGGCGGGCGGCCAGCTCCTCTACTGCTTCCACGAACTCCATGCGCTCGTATTCCATCAGGAAGCCGATGGCGGTGCCGTGGGCTCCGCAACCGAAGCAGTGATAGAACTGCTTCTCCCGGCTGACGGTGAAAGAGGGGGTCTTTTCGTCGTGGAAGGGGCAGCAGGCCTGATACTCCTTACCCGCTTTCTTGAGTGGAATACGGCTGTTGATCAGGTCGACGATATCGACCCGATTCAGTAGTTCATCAATGAAAGGGGGTGGGATTCTGCCAGTCAAGAGGGGGGTGACTTTATCGGTTGTCTACCTGTCTGCTTCTGCCTGCGGTCAGAAACCGATACGCGAGCCCATGGGCCTGCCGCATCCTGCGCATACTTTGCGGAGTGGCAGATGTGCGTGGAGGAGGGGGGAGTCAGCTGTTGAGCTGTGCCTTGACCAGGGCACTGACGCTGCCCATGTCGGCGCGGCCCTGCAGTTTGGGTTTGAGCTGCCCCATCACTTTGCCCATGTCACGGATAGAGGATGCGCCGGCATTTTCAATGGCTGCTGTAATCAGGGACAGGATCTCTGCTTCCCCCAGGGCCTCCGGGAGGTACTCCTTCAGGACGTCGATCTCGTAGGCTTCCTGGTCTGCCAGGTCGTTTCTGCCCGCCTGCCGATATTGATCGAGGGAGTCACGGCGCTGTTTCAGCATCTTGTCCAGCACTACCAGCACCTGCGTGTCGTCCAGTTCGATTCGCTCGTCCACCTCACGCTGCTTCACTGCGGCCAGGATCAGCCGGATCACGCCGAGGCGACGTTTGTCACGCCCTTTCATGGCGGCCTTCATCTCTTCCTGAATCTGCGTTTTCAACATGACGGATCTGCTATTCGGTTGGAATCAGTACTGGCGTTCCCAGCGGCGACTCTCGCGGGAGGTCTTCTTCAGGTGACGCTTGACCGCTGCGGCTGCCTTACGTTTTCGCTCTGCGGTGGGCTTCTCATAGAATTCACGGCGGCGTACTTCCGCCAGCACCCCCGCCTTTTCGCAGGAGCGCTTGAAACGGCGCAGGGCAATCTCGAAAGGTTCGTTCTCTTTAACGTGTACGTTGGGCATTAGCATCCTCAAAATCTGGCTAAAGTTACCTGAAGCTAAGGGCGGGCATTCTACAGCCAGCTGAATCGCTTTGTAAAGGCGGATGTGGCGTCGGGTTGACTACGCTTTCATAAACAGCAAGGAGGGTTCACAATCATACGCCATCAGGATCGGATTATGGACGAGCAGAGAGCATGCGGGTACTCGGTATAGAGACCTCCTGCGACGAGACGGGCGTCGCCATGTATGACAGTGAGCAGGGGTTGATGGGGCATCTGCTCTACAGCCAGGTGGCGCTGCATGCTGAATATGGTGGCGTGGTGCCCGAGCTGGCCTCCCGGGACCATGTGCGAAAAGTACTGCCACTGGTTCGAGATCTGCTGGGACAGTGCGGCGAAGAGCGGTTCGATGGGGTGGCCTACACTCGTGGCCCCGGGCTGGTGGGGGCGTTGCTGGTCGGATCGGGCATCGGCCGCAGCCTGGCCTGGGCCAGAGCTGTGCCGGCGATCGGGGTGCATCACATGGAGGGGCATCTGCTGGCGCCCCTGCTGGAGCCCGAGGGACCACCATTTCCCTTTGTCGCTCTATTGGTATCCGGTGGGCACACCCAGCTGGTGGAGGTTCGGGGGGTGGGGTATTACAGGCTGTTGGGCGATTCTCTGGACGATGCGGCCGGGGAGGCATTCGATAAGACCGCAAAGCTGCTCGGGCTGCCTTATCCTGGTGGCCCGGAACTGGCCAGGCTGGCGCTGCAGGGAGACCCCGCCCGGTTTCGCTTCCCGCGTCCCATGACCGACCGACCGGGGCTCGATTTCAGCTTCAGCGGGCTCAAGACCTTTGCCTTGAATACCTTGCAAAGGGGCCTCTCGGAACCGGCCGTGGATAAGGCGCAGTTGCAGGCGGACATTGCCTGTGCTTTCGAGGAGGCGGTAGTGGATACCCTGGTGATAAAGTGTCGGCGGGCGGTGGTGGAGACCGGTATCCCGACCCTGGTACTGGCGGGGGGGGTCAGTGCCAACCGCAACCTGCGGCATCGCATGGGCGCCATGATGGCGAAACAGGGTGGTCGGGCATTCTATCCCCGCCCTGAGTTCTGCACCGATAACGGGGCAATGATCGCCTATGCCGGCTGGCAACGGCTGCGGGCAGGTCAGCTCGAGCCGCTGACATTTGGTGCACTGCCGCGCTGGTCGCTGGAGACACTTTCCCCGGTTACTCCGGGCCCTGTTCCTGGTTGATCCGACCCTCTTCGCCGCTGACCAGGTTGTGGATGTTGCTGCGGTGGCGCCAGAACAGGATCAGGCTGATGATGAGCTGCATCGCGATCGGCTCGGGTGCCGGCTGGAACCACCAGACCACCAGCGGCGCCAGGGCCATGGCAACCAGCGCTGAGAGTGATGAGATCTTTACCAGCCGGGCCATGATCAGCCAGATGGCCGCCACCATACCGCCGATTTGCCAACCAAGTCCGAACTGAATCCCCATCGCGGTAGCCACGCCTTTACCCCCCTTGAAGCCGAAGAACAGTGGGTAAAGATGGCCGAGAAAGGCCGCCAGGCCCACTGCCGCCAGCACCAGCGGGTCGACTCCCAGGAGGCCGGCGGTCAGTGTCGGCAGAAAGCCTTTGAGCATGTCCCCGGTCAGGGTCAGAAAGGCCGCCTTCTTCCCGCCGATACGTAGCACATTAGTAGCGCCCGGGTTGTTAGAACCCTCTGAGCGGGGATCCGGGAGGCCCATGATCCTGCATACCAGGATGGCGCTGGAGATGGAGCCGAGAAGGTAGGCGGCGGCAATGAGGAGCAGATCTGTCATGGGTATGGATTCTGGGACTTTGTTCCATGGTGGGTCAAGTCATCTCTGATGAGTGTTGATTTTTAGCTGTGAATGAACGCAAATAGGGAGCAATTTTTGCTTAAACCTTTTTTTGGGATGACTTTATGGACACTGTTTTCCTGCGTGATCTTCGGATCGAGACTGTTATCGGTATCTATGACTGGGAGCGGGAGATCCGACAGCCGGTGGTGCTGGACCTGGAGATGGGCACCGATGTACGCCGGGCCGCCGCCAGTGACAGTATCAACGACGCCCTGGACTACAAATCGGTGGCGAAACGGCTGATCACCTTTGTAGAGCAAAGTGAGTTCCAACTGGTGGAGACGCTGGCAGAACGTTGCGCTGCCATTGTGCTGGATGAATTTGGTGTTGGCTGGGTACGGCTTACTCTGAATAAAATCGGCGCGGTCACTGGCGCCCGGGATGTGGGGGTGATCATCGAACGGGGAGAGAGGTCCGCCTGAGATGCCTCGTGTATGGCTCAGCCTCGGCAGTAACATTCAGCGAACGGAAAATATTCGGCGCAGCCTGCAGGCCCTGGGCGCAGTATTTGGGCCACTGCTCCTGTCCCGGGTCTATGAAAGCGATGCCGTGGGTTTTGAGGGGGATCGTTTTTACAACATGGTGGTCGGGGTGGATACGAATCTCCCCATTTCTGACCTTACGGATCTGCTGAGGGGGATGGAGGCGGACCAGGGGCGGGTCCGGAATGGCGGGAAGTTCGCCCCGCGGACCCTCGATATCGATCTGCTCACCTATGGAGACCGGGTGGTCAAGGGTGCCGGGGTGGAACTGCCCCGGGACGAGATCGTCAAATACGCCTTCGTCCTGCGCCCGCTGGCCGAGGTAGCGGGGGAAGAGGTACATCCGGTGCTGGGTCGCGCCTACCTGCAGCTGTGGGAGACATTCGATGCGTCGAGCCAGCCTCTGTGGCCGGTAGACCTGGAGTTGTAACAATTTTTCAAGATCACTGCTGCACACTGCGGCCACCATCCACGGCGATGATCTGACCGGTTATGTAACCTGCGTCCCGCACCAGAAACAGCAGGGTGCGGGCGATATCTTCGGGTCTCCCGGAGCGTTTCAGGGCGGTACGGGAGAGGGTGATCTCCTGCTCCTGCTCAGTGGCACCAGCCTCCGGCCACAGGATGGCGCCCGGTGCGATGCCATTGACCCTCACTTCCGGACCCAGTTCACGGGCCAGCGATTTGACCATCATGGCGTTTCCCGCCTTGGCTATGGAGTAGATGGAATAATCTTCCCGCGGCCTTTCTGCATGGATATCCACCATGTTGACGATGTTCCCCCTGCTCCTTCTCAACAGAGGGGCCGCGGCCCGGGACAGAAAAAAAGGTGCTTTCAGATTGCTCCCGATCAACTCCTCCCACTGGGCCTCTGTGGCCTGGTCCAGCGTGGTGGGGTAGAAACTGGATGCGTTGTTCACCAGCAGATCCAGGCGTTGCTGCCATCCGGCTACCTGCTCGATCAACCCGGGCAGTGCCGCCGTCTGCAGCAGGTCGCCCTGCAGCAGCAGCACTGAATCGGGGCGTTCCTGCTCCAGCTCTCTCTGCAGGGCTTCCGCCGCCTGGCTGGAGTGGCGGTAGTGTATCACCACATTCATCCCCGCCCGGTGCAGGGTACGGGTGATACAGGCGCCGATGCGCTGGGCTGCGCCGGTAATCAGCGCGACCCCCTGGATAAGTGTTGTGGATCTTTCTGTCACCATGGATCTCTACTCCTGATAAACTTTCGTGACTTTAACCAGCCCGAAGATTTCATAAATTTGCGCCGATATCGCACAGTATATTGGTTTCACAAGGAAATTTCCGAAGGAGCGGCGTATCGGTGACTACGGCCGACTGAGGAAATATTCCTTGTGGAATCAAGAGACATGCGAGATCAAGCACAATTTGTGAAAGATTCGGGCTAAATCAGAAATTTGAGAAATCGATGCCGGAACTGCCACTGCCCAGTGACGAAGAGCTGGCCCATGGAGAACGCCTGGCCGCCGTGATTGGCGAGGCGATCCAAGGCGCTGATGGGCGGCTTCCGTTCGACCGCTTTATGGAGCTGGCGCTGTACGCGCCCGGGCTCGGCTACTATACGGCAGGTGCCCGTAAATTTGGTGAGGCTGGCGATTTTATCACCGCCCCGGAGAGCTCCCCCCTGTTTGGCCGCTGCCTGGCCCGGCAGTGCCTGCAGGTCCTGGGTGAGCTGGGAGGCGGTGAACTGCTGGAGTTCGGTGCCGGCTCCGGTGCATTGGCGGTTGAGCTGCTGTTGGAACTGGAGCAGTTGGGGTGGTTGCCGGAGCGCTATCTGATTCTGGAGGTCAGTCCTGAACTCAGGCGGCGGCAGCGGGAGATTATTGGGCAACGGGTGCCGGTGCTGGCCGGGCGGGTACACTGGATCGATGATCTGCCAGGGCCGGGCTTCCGCGGGGTGGTGATCGCCAACGAGTTGCTGGATGCCATGCCGGTCCACCGGTTCCGGCTCGAGCACGGAAGGGTTCTGGAGCAGTTCGTCGGCTGGGAAGGGAGGGGTTTTACCCCCTTCTGGGATACCCCCGGGCAAAGCGGGATGGAGCAGGCAGTCACGGTGTTACAGCAGCAGCTGGATCTGCGGGGTGACTATGAGTCCGAGATCAACCTGCGAGCGGCCCCATGGCTGCAGGCGGTCTCTGAGCGACTGGCTGCCGGTATGATACTGCTGATCGACTACGGCTATCCCAGGTCCCTCTACTATCACCCGGATCGTAACCGGGGGACCCTCATGTGCCATTATCGGCACCGGGCCCATCCCGATCCCATGGTGTATCCTGGTCTGCAGGATATCACCACCCATGTGGATTTCACCGGGCTGGCGGAAGCGGCGGTCACAGCGGGGCTTTCGGTCAGTGGATATACCACCCAGGCATTCTTCCTCATGGGGTGCGGTCTGGAGGCGCTGCTGGCGGAGTCGGATCCGGACGATGTGGCGGCCCATATGCAACGGGTGCAGGGAGTAAAACGCCTGACCCTGCCGTCGGAGATGGGGGAGCGCTTCAAAGTGCTGGGGTTGACCCGCAACCTGAACAGTCCCCTCATTGGTTTCAGCCTGATGGATATGCGTGGACGACTCTAAATTACTCGCTCAATTACATTTCCCCTTTTCTCCCTGCTGCTGAGTGGTTGCAGTACGCTGGGTTATTACGCGCAAGCGGTGGATGGCCATCTGGAGTTGATGGGGCAGCGACAGCCCGTGGAACAGCTGTTGTCCGATCAGAACACCCCCGAACCGCTGCAGCAACGCCTGCGGCTGGTGCTGCATATGCGTGATTTTGCCAACCAGCGATTGCAGCTGCCGGACAATGGCAGCTATCGAAGTTTTGCCGCTATCGACCGGGAAGCTGTGGTGTGGGCAGTAGTGGCCGCCCCCGAGTTTTCCATTCAGCCCAGGGAGTGGTGTTATCTGTTTATCGGTTGTGCCAGCTATCGTGGATACTATTCATTCCAGGTCGCCCTCGATTACGGTCGGCGACTCTCCCGGGAGGGACTGGATGTGGCGGTGGAGCCGGTACCTGCCTACTCCACCTTGGGTTGGTTCGATGACCCGGTACCGAGTACTGTGATCGACTGGCCGGCGCCACGACTGGCCGGGCTGATTTTTCATGAACTCGCTCACCAGAAGCTGTATGTGCCGGGAGACAGTGGCTTCAATGAGGCGTTTGCCACTCAGGTGGAACGGCTGGGGGTGGAACGATGGCTGGAGTTCAGGGGGGATCAGAAGGGGCTGGAGAGCTGGCGGCAGGGGCAGCGGCGGGAACAACTGTTTATCCAGCTGCTCCTGGATACCCGTCAGCGGCTCGATGGTATCTACCGGCAGCAGCTGCCGGATGAGAGCAAGCGGTCTCGGAAAGTGGAGGAGTTTCGGCGTCTGAACAGGGAGTATGAGGCGCTGAAGCAGCAGTGGGGTGGATATTCGGGCTATGACGGATGGTTTCGGCGGAGAGTCAACAATGCCCGGTTCGCTCTGGTCGCCACCTATGAACAGTGGGTGCCGGCATTCTCACTGCTGCTGCAGCGAGCTGACGGTAGTCTGCAGGCATTTTACCAGGCCTGTGAGCGGTTGGCAGCGCTCCCTTTCGATCAACGGCAGCAGCAGATGCGGGCACTGCTGGCAGCGGCCGAGGCGGAAGAAGGCGAACCTACAGCAAGCCGCAAAGGAGAAGCAAGCCCTGAGCCCAGGCAAGAATCTAAACGGTAGGGTGGATCCGTCGCTACGCTCTTTGATTCACCCTGCCCGTTTGCCCAGGGTTGTTGAGAAGTTGCGATCGTTGTGAACAGGCTCAATGCCGTTTCCGCAACTGCTGATACCGGCCCCGTTCGGTACGGCCCGCCAGATAGTAGGGGACCACTGCATCGATATCCGTAGCCTTGATCCCCAGTTCCTCCAATCCGTCCCGGCTGCAGATGCTCGCTGCCTGTAGTGACAGATAGTTGTCAAAACTGAAAGGTTTACCTGGCAGCATGCCCAGTAAGCGGGCCTGGATGCGTGACAGGCGATCGTTCAGGCCGATGATCTGTCGCCTCACGCCGGTCTGGGCGGCGGTATACTGCACCAGTTCCCGAAGGGTGAAATCCCTTGGGCCGCACAGCTCATAGTGCTTTCCCCAGGTTGATTTATCGCTCAAGGCGCGGCTGAAGGCCTCTGCTACATCACCCACATAGACGGGCGCAAACCGGGCATCGGGGCAGGCAAGTGGGAATGGACCAGCGGTTATACGCAGCAGGCCGGCAAAGCGGTTGAAAAAACTGTCATCCGGTCCAAAGATCACAGAGGGCTGGAAACTGGTTACCTTTACCTGGGGGGGGGCCAGGGTATGGACCCGGTTTTCCGCCTCACCCTTGGTCTTCAGGTAGCGGGAAGGGCCGTTGGCTTCGTTCGCATGCAGCGCGCTCATGTGTAACAGGCGCTTCACGTCATTCTCTCTGCAGGCATCCAGTATCCGGTTTCCCAGGGTGATATGCGCCCTTTGGAAACTGTGTTTGTGGCCGGATTCGTTCAAGATACCCACCAGATTGATGATGGTGTCACAGCCTTGGAAAGCAGCTTTAAGCCAGCGGGAATCGAAGGGATCGCCCTGTTGAAATTCGATATTGCTGACGATTCTGAGATCAGGATGGCGTCGTGAATTGCGGGTCAGGATTCTGCAATGGTTCCCAGCGGTTGCCAGATGTATCGCGAGATGACGACCGACAAAGCCTGTGCCACCCAATATGCATATATTATGACTGATCACTGGATTCGCCGGTAGAGAAGCAGGTTGCCTGCCTGATCACGCAGGGCCAGTTTGTCCCCCTGCAGTGCATATTCATAACGTCGGACATTGCCGGAAACGGGGTCCTGCATGGTGAGCATGTTTTGACCCTCCAGCCCCAGGTTGCCCTCTTTGAAGCGCTCTTGATCCTGATAGATGCGAAACCGGCCATTGCGGATCATCAGCAGTTCCCCCCTGTTTCCCTGCCATCTGCCACCCAGTTCGGCATTCTGGCCGCCGACATCCTGCGAGTAAAAGGGTTGCTGGTACCCCTGTCCATAGCTGGCATCAGCTGCGGGTGACGGCTGGGCCCAGGGCATATATTCCTGGGGCCAGGAGGGTGTTGCGCCTTGAGGCCAGGAGGGCATGGAGCCTTGAGGCCAGGAGGGCATGGAGCCTTGAGGCCAGGAAGGCATGGAGCCCTGGGACCAAGGTGTCCCCCCCCATCCCGTGGGCATACTGCTCATCATTCCCATGGTCCCCATCTGCATCGGCATACTCCCGGGTGACCAGGATGGCATTGATGGCATCGAAGGCATTCCCTGAGGTCCAGGCGCGTTCCCCTGGCGCTGGTTGCCTGCCGCATTGCCACGTTTCTGATAGGCAGACGTAAATGCACCCATCATATCCAGCATGGAATCTGCCATGGTGCTGTAGCGATTGGAACTGCCCGGGGTTGCTCCTTGTGCAGCGAGCGCAAACAGAGAGACTGACAACAGAATAAGCGGTATCAGTTTCAGGCCATCATTACCAGATTGTGTCATACGCCTAGTTTGGATACTTCCAGCAGTGGTTTCAAGGGGCGATGCTTGCTACCCGGTCGGGATGGTGGTTAGCTATGCTGGTAACAGCGTTCCAGGAGAAGGGGCGAGGCGAATGGTTTTTCCTTTGAAGCGAGCCTTGAAGGCTTAAGGAATGACCAGTTAACCAGACAGAGATAGCGGATCAAAAGCCATGATGATGGATAGAGGCGAGATACCCGACCGACGGAACCGGACCCAGCAGATGATAGAGAAGTGGCTGCAGGAGAGGCAGGAGATGCTGGTCCTGTACTGCCAGTTGGCAGGATTGGAGCCCTTTACGCCGGACAAATCGATCAATGGTCTGCTGAAGGATTTTTGCCAGGTACTTGTGGACTATATCGCCTTTGGTCACTTTGAGGTGTATGACCGGATCGGTCGTGGGGAAGAGCGTCGCAACCGGGTGCTTAGGGTGGCAAAGGATGTCTACCCGAAAGTAGCGGCAGTGACCGATCTGGCAGTGGCGTTCAATGACAAATATGACGCCAGAGAGAAGGTGCCGGAACTGGACGAGCTGGATCAGGATCTTTCCCGGCTGGGTTCAGAGCTGGCCAGCCGCATCGAGGTGGAAGATCAGCTGGTCGAGGCGCTCATCGGGGAAAGTGGTACCGAGAGGTTGTAAGGTTGTTGGGGTATGACGAGAAGCCGTCATTTGCGGCGCTGTACTAGTATGTTTTCTATTCTGAAAAAGCCGTTATTCTGGCAGCCCTCGCTGGTGGAGTTTACTGAGCCCTTGCGCGTGGGGGCTACATTCAAGGTACGTTTGGACCGTTTCCCCAAAGGGGTCGATAACGCCCATATCGATGTTGTTTTGAGCCCTGAATTTCAGGAGCGCGCGCGCCTGCTGACGCGGAGTGTGCTGCAGCATGAGATGGCTGAAAACCAGAGGGCCGAACGATCGGCGGCACCTGAAGCCTCAGATGTCCGGGCCATGCAGGATGGGTACGTTGGCATGATGGAGCTCGCCATCGACAAGGCTCGCAGATCCTCCCGACCCGAATTGATCCAGTTGCTGCAGTTTGCAACGATCAAGTTTCTGCTGTTCCTGGTGATAGATGAATATGCACACCTGCGCAGCCAGTTGCAGAAATCCCTCGAAATGAGAAGCAAACAATCGAGTAGTCGCTCGGTGGCGCTGCATGAGCAACTGGTCGATCTGACCAAGGAGGAGCCGACACTCCTCTATCGAGTTTCCCGCCGCCTGTTCCGGGAAATCCTGAAGCTGGAAGATACCCACCTCAGCAAACTGCGGAAATCCGTTTTCGGGCAGGCCTGGCAGGTGCCCAGGCAGCTGCTGTTCAATCCCCTGTTGAAGATTCCTTCTCTATGGGCGGATGAGCAGCTGATGCATCACTACTCCCTGGTCTGTACCGACAAGGATGACCCGGATGGTTTTGGCCTGGTAAACCGACTCATTAACGAGCTGTTCAGTGACTACCTTCCCTCCTGGACCTGGCCGTTGGAACATTCACCCCAGGCTCATGTTAGTTCGAGAGGAGATAACCGTACCATGGCCCTGCGGCAGAGCCGGGATGAGGGAGTGCAGGTGGGCTTTCTTGAGATCGAAATGATGCTGGTCAGCTCACTGCAGGGCAAGGAGTATGAGAGAGGATTGCTCTCATGGCTGGATTTTCCAGCCAATCTGGAACGAATCTTCTATTCGACCCGGCGGGGAGCTGCTCTGGACCCCGATCACGGGGCCTCTGCAGCTAATGCTCATTGGTCACAGGGCCAGTGGCCGGAATTTCATCACCGGTTGTTGAAGAGAATATTCCGTGAGGTCCGGCACAATGGTCTGGAACGGAGGATTCTGGCCTGCAACGCGGCCCCGGAGATATTCGAAGATCTGAATGGTCAAGTCCCGGTGCGTATAGTCTGCCGCTACCTGGAAGGGGTCATCCCGCGCAGGGATATGCTGCGCCGCCTCGAGGGTGTGTCCCCGGGGGATTCGGCACGGGTAATGAGTCTGCTGCATCGGGCACAGACGGTGATTCACCGCATGTCTGCAAGCCACCGGCGGCCGATCGTTCTTCGGTTTTTGACCGATTTTGCAAGGTTTCGACGGGATCTCAAACTGGCCTATCGTACCCACTGGACCATGAACCGGATCCGCCTGCTGGAAAGATCCCAGGATATCGACCTCTCACGCAGTAACGGAACGCTGCATGAATTCCTGTTGCGGGATGAGTTGAAACCGGAGCAGGAGCGGATTCGTGCTCATGTGATCGTGAAGGCAGATCTCCGGGGATCGACCGTCATCACCAGGCAGCTGGTGAAGCGTAACCTCAATCCGGCAGCCCATTTCAGCCTCAACTTTTTTGAACCAATCAACCGTTTAATCGCCGGTTATGGTGCAAAAAAGGTCTTTGTAGAAGGGGATGCGGTGATCTTGTGTGTTCTCGAGTATGAGGACAAACCCTATAACTGGCTCTGTGTTTCCCGTGCCTGTGGGCTGGCGCGCAAGATTCTGCTGGCAATGGATGAGGGGAATGCCAGAAGCCGCCGCGAGGTGTTGCCGGAACTGGAGTTAGGGCTGGGTATTGCCTTCTGCGACCAGGCGCCCACCTATCTCTACGACGAAGATCGGGAGATCATGATATCTCCTGCCATCAATCGGGCGGATCAGCTCTCATCCTGTTCGGCAATGTTGCGTAAATCGCCGCCGTGTGATGATTCGACCTGTGGTGTGGAGGTGCTGGCACCAGCCGAAGGGGAGGAACTGACGGAAAAAGAGAGTAACGACCGGCTGCTGCGTTACAACGTCAATGGGATCGAACTGGATGCGGCAGCCTTTCATAAGCTCAAGTCGGAGCTGACCCTGAAACAGATCCAGACGGATGAGTCTGTCGGGGGTGAATGCTACCATATAGGGCGTTACCCGGATCTGCAGGGCACCACACACTGGCTGGTGATACGGGATGCACCGGTACGGGTATGGGAGAATGGGGCCCCTGGCGCGGCGGAGTGGCGTGGACGCCGTTTTTATCAGGTAGTCACCGACGCAAGCGTCACTCGTCGTCTGATCGGTGTGTTGGATCGGCTTTCACCGGACCGGGGAAATAAGTCCTGATACCTCGCCCGCATTTCTCACCAGGGGGCGAGATGATCGCGCAGAGATTTGGATTCACAAGGGATTTTCCGAAGGAGCGGAATACGGGCTGTATTTCTGACGACGTACATGGAAGTACAGGTGTCGCGGGAGGCAGGCCGCTCCTGTGCACCCTGCACTCGCGGCATGGGTACATCCCTGTACGGCAGATGCCGGAAGCGACCTGAGGAAAATTTCTTGTGGATTCAAAGATCAAGCGAGGGCTCGTCGTCCTGGTGAGAAATGCGGGCTAGCACCTATGTACCTGGCACCTGCCCCTTGGAACGGGAATAGGCGAGGTTTTCGGACTTTGCTCTGATCGGCGACATGCGCCCCTGCAGGAGGAGGCCGCCCGGCTGGTCAAGCCGCTGGTCATAGATGATGGAGTAGGCGAGTACTCGCTGGGTATAGGTGCGGGTCTCACGGAACGGGATGCCCTCGACCCACAGATCTGCCGGCAGGGTCTCTTTGGGGAGCCACTTGCGTACTCGGTGGGGGCCTGCGTTGTATGCGGCAGTGGCCAGCACTGGATGATCACCGAACTGTCTGAATACCCGATCCAGGTAGGCGGTACCCAGCTTGATGTTGGTTTTCGGTGTTAGAAGATCCCGCTTTCCAGGGGGGCGGTGTTTGATCCTGCGGGCGATCTCCTTTGCTGTGCCGGGCATCAACTGCATCAGTCCCCTGGCGCCCGCGGGTGAGATGGCATCACTGGCAAAAGCACTCTCCTGGCGCACAACAGCAAATATCCAGGCGTTGTCTATCTGACGTTTCCCGGACTCCAGGTCGATGGTTTTCTGATGTTGTAACGGGAAGCGCAGACTCAGGTCGTCCCAGTAATGGGCCCGTGCCACAGTGAAAATGGCCTGGTCATTCCAGCCCCAGTGCTGGGCGAGTTTTGCCGCTGCCTGCAGCCCTTTCTCATCCAGCTTGCGGGTGGCGGAGTACCACTCGCTGCGGGCATTGCTGAAACGCCGCAGTGCGAACAGCTCTTCCGCCCGGCGTATGCCCGGTTTCTGGGCTATATCGGCCATCTGCCGGGGTGCGATCTGCAGTGGATTGTCATTCATCTGGTAGGCGAGCCCGGCCCGGTCCGCCGCAATAAAACCAAAATAGCTGCGTTCTTCTGCCAGTTTGCGATAGATGGCATTGGCCAGCTTCGTATTACCCCCTGCTTCCAGCGCCCGTGCGTACCAGTAACGCCAGCGTTCCGTTTTTCCGCTCTCTTCCGGCAGGGTCCCAATCCATTTCTGGGCATAGTCCCATGCCTGGTGAGACAGGGCCGCCCTGATCCGGGCTTCCTGCAATCGGGTATCCTCGGTTTGAGGGGTCAGTTGGTCCAGCCGTGCCAGCAATGCCGGGTGGTCGTTCCGGATCAGGGCCAGGGCCAGGGCGCGTTCCGCCCGATAGCGCTGCTCAGGGCTGAAAGGATATTCAGCGGAGAGTGTCGTTTTCCAGGTGTCCCAGGCAAGGTTCACGTCGCTTCTGGCCAGTCGTTTCAGCCCATGCAGCAGGATTGCTTCACGATAAGGGTGAGCGTGGGCAAAGCCGGATGGTTCGAGGATCTCTTTTGGTTGATTGTGTATCTGCAGCCAGCGCCTCAACCATGCTTGATCAGCAGCTGGCAGAAAACGCTCCAGATAGCGGGCCAGTCGAGTCTGGCCGGCCGCCATGGCCAGGTCGATCCGCTGCCAGACCAGTTTCGGTTTCAAACCGCCGGCTTTGCGCCAGGCGTCGAATACCGGGTCGCATTTCTCAGGTTGGGAATGGCTGCTGAGCCAGAGGGATTCGGTCTCTTTCCAGGCGGATCTGGAGCGCCCGGTTTCGATCAGTGCGCGCAGATAGAGGCAGCGTCGTACGGTACTTTTTGATGGCTGGTAGTAGCGTGCGTAGTTTGCCCAGTCACCACGTTTCGCCAACTGATTGAGCCAGAGGTGGCGGAGCCTGCGGGATAGAGGGGTGGCTGCATAGGTGGCCAGAAAAGCGTCCACTCCAGTGTGATCGACTTTGGTCATGTCCCGCTTTAGTGCCTGGAATTCCAGGTAAGGATAGAGCGGGTAATCTTTCAGTGACTCCTTCAGTTCGCGATATTGCGCCAGATGTCCCTTCTTCAGTGCGTTTTCGGCCGCCAGGAAACGCTCCCTCTCCCTTTGCTGCTCACTCACCGCCTGTAGAGTCGAGGGCAGAATCGCGATCAGCAGCAGTAACAGTATGGGTGTCCGTGATTTCATGCCGGTTGGTCTTTTGCTGGAATGTGCGGGTTGCATGTGGAGATTATAGGTTGAGATCGCCTGTTTGTAGAGGCTCTTTTTCATCTTGACTGTGCGGTGTTTGCCCAGCACTTGAAACCCACCTGTTTTACATGGTATCCCAGGATGGCCGGGAACCCGGGAAGCTGATAGTCTTGTGGCAGAACAGACCCTGATATCAGAGGTAGTATCGATGAGCGACGACGTTGAACAGATGAATATGGAGCTGAGTAGTGGTATCGCCGCTTTTGAGGGAAAGCACTTTGCTATTGCAGCCCAGAATCTCTCTCCCCTGGCAGATGCCGGGAACCCGGAAGCACAGTACCGGATGGCTATCATGGCCCAGAATGGCCTGGGTATGACAGTCAATGAGCTGTTGGCCTACAAGTATATGAAGTCGGCGGCCGAGGCCGGGCTCGCCATTGCCCAGCATGGAATGGGGTTCATGTATCTTGAGGGCGAGTGCGTAGAAAAGAGTGGTGCCAGGGCAGTGGAGTGGTTCAAAAAGGCGGCAGATCAGGGGCTGGCCGGCTCCCAGACCACCCTGGCCATGATGTATGAGCAGGGCCAGGGGGTGGAGCAGGACCCGGAAGAAGCCAAACGCTGGTACCGGGTGGCCGGCTTTGATGAGATGGGCTGATCTGCGTGCTTTTTTGATTGCAGGGGCTTTCCTCATACCCACCCGTTTTACGGGTGGCTTGTGATTCCGCTGGAGACCTTGCGCCGCTGCCGTACGGCCTCTGCCTGCTCTTCCAGTAGCGGTGCACTCTCCTCCCAGCTGATACAGGCGTCCGTGATACTCTGACCCTGTACCAGTTCCTGATCCGAACGCCATTCCTGGCGTCCCGCGACCAGGAAACTCTCGATCATGGTGCCGATGATCCGATGGTCTCCCCGTGCCACTTGTCCCGCCACGTCACGGCCGATGTCGATCTGTTTCTGATGCCGCTTGCGGCTGTTGGCATGACTGAAGTCGATCATCAGCCGTGGGATGAAACCGGCGTTTGTCATCTCCTCTGAGGCGATATTGATGCTCTCGGTGTCATAGTTTGGCCGTTGGCCACCACGCAGGATGACGTGGCACTCTTCGTTGCCACTGGTGGCGAAGATGGCAGAAACGCCCTCTTTGGTCACCGACAGGAAATGGTGGGGCTGGGAAGCGGAGCGGATGGCATCCAGGGCAATTTTCAGGCTGCCGTTGGTGCCGTTTTTGAAACCAAGCGGGCAGGAGAGGCCGGATGCGAGCTCCCGGTGGCCCTGGCTCTCGGTGGTGCGGGCTCCAATGGCCCCCCAGCTGATCAGGTCAGCGATATACTGGGGGCTGATCAGATCGAGAAATTCGGTACCGGCGGGCAGCCCCATCCCGTTGACATCCAGCAGCAGCCTCCTGGCCAGCCGCAGACCCTTATTGATCTGAAACGTCCCGTTCAGGTCGGGGTCGTTGATGAGTCCTTTCCAGCCCACGGTGGTGCGGGGCTTTTCAAAATAGACCCGCATTATGATCAGAAGATCCTCTTTCAATGACGTTTGCAGGGGCCGCAATCTCGCCGCATATTCTCTGGCGGCCTCCGGGTCATGCACCGAGCAGGGGCCGATGACTACGATCAGCCGATCGTCTTCCCCATGAATGATGCGGTGGAGTTCCTGTCGGGTCTGAAATACTGTTTTGGCAGCAGTGTCAGTGATCGGGAGTTCCGTCATCAGCTGGGCGGGGGAAATGAGTTCCCGGATACCGTGTATCCGCAGGTCATCTGTTAGAGGTTGCATGGAGTCGGCCGATGTCAGAGTGTCAGGGGGTAGAAATAAAGACCTTGGATGTCGGAGCATTATAAGCGGAAAAGAGCGCAGGCAACAGGCGGAAAAATCGGTTTTGAAAGGGTGTCTGGCAATAGAAATTCCTGTAGCCTGTAGCCTTTTACCCTAGTTACACGGAGTCTCCATGGCCGATCTCACCCTGATAATTGGAAATCAGAACTACTCCTCCTGGTCATTGCGGCCCTGGCTGTTTCTCCGGCATCATGAAATCCCGTTTCAGGTGCATCGGATCTCCCTGCACAGAGAGAGCATGGAGCGGGAAATGAAACCCTTCTTTTCGGACGGGAAGGTACCGGTGTTGAGGGAGAGAGAGGTCGAAGTGTGGGACTCTCTCGCGATTCTCGAGTACCTGGCCGAGCGCTTTCCGGAACGGGAAGGGTGGCCCGCGAATCCCGGGGCGCGCGCGGTGGCCCGGTCTGTCAGTGCGGAGATGCACTCCAGTTTCCCGGATCTGCGCAATGAGATGCCGATGAACTGCCGGCGGCGATTTCCCGGTTTTGAGCTGAGCGCCAGGGCCCGGCGCGACGTGCAGCGCCTGTTCGATCTGTGGGGGTTCTGCCGGACCCGGTTTGGTGCGGGTGGCCCCTGGCTGTTCGGGTCGTTCAGTGTGGCCGACTGTATGTATGCCCCGGTGGTGATGCGCCTGTTGAGCTATGAGGTCGAACTGGACCCGGTTGCCCGGGCTTACTGTGACACCCTCTATGAGAGTCCAGCGGCACAGGCGTGGATCGAAGCGGCCAAGCTGGAGAGCGAGGTGATAGCGGAAG
>JAUUYI010000099.1 GCA_030590525.1 Sedimenticola sp.
GGTTTTCAGGGTAGGATTTCGTCCTGGAACGGGTGGATAAAACATCTACTCAGGATAGATACCCAATCAGCGGGAGTGTCTGTTGTTGGCCGACCACTGCCATTTTGGGCCAAGTGCCAGGTAATTTCACAGTAGATTGGTGGGTATACCCTCATCAACGGCGGTCACCGACCCAGTATAGGCATTCGTGTAAACATCGAGATTTGCCCTGGTGGGGTTGTTCGTTGGTGGTTGAGTGGCTGGTTTTGTCCGGCGCCATTCACCATCACGTTTTATTGCACGCCCGCCTCGGCATTTCCAACTCAGCCAAGTATCCACTGAATGCGCAAAGGGAGTATCGTTAGGCTATGGGTGCTGATGATCTGGAGGAGACCATGAAAAAATTGCCAACTTCACTTGGAGCAATCCTACTTTTCGTATTCGCTAATGGAGCATCGGCCTTGGGGCCGAATGATCAGATGCTCCTTAGTGTCCAAAGATGGCAGAGCGGACCGGGGGTGTCGGCTGCCTTTTACGTAGAACAGCGGCAATGGCCTGCCGGTTACGGTATCAGGCTCTACGTCCCGGTTCGCAGAACTGCGGATATCCACGTTAGCGTGGAAGGTAGCAGCCTCATCATCCGCAGCGAGGGAGAGAGACAGCGGGCACCCAGTAGCATCCAGGGGCCGATGTTCATGCAGTTCGGCAGCTTCAGCCAGTGGTTGACCTTGCCACCAGATGCCAATATGAGTCAGATAAAGCTCACCAGTCATGGTGATGTGATCGACATCTTCATTCCGAGAACTCGTTAGCGATTGGGGAGAATTGACGATCGAATTTTAGAGTCGCTAAATGGCAGCAGCGTGCCTACCCTCCTATTTGGTTCCGGCTTCGCCGGATTAGGGTAGATTGAGAGCTGATGGGGAAAGGTGGAATTGTCTGTGGTATCCGGTGTCGCAACTGTGTTGTTCTATGGTGCTGTCATGATACTGCGCCGGTTGAGGAGATAAAGGATGCTACTCGACCTCGATCAGCTTTTCTCCCTGCTCGAGGAGCGTCAGGATCTTTGGGATCAGCGGACCGAACCAGCTGAGCAGTGCCTGGCGGCGCGTGTTTCCGAGGCGGATCCAGATCACGGGAGGGCCCGTCTCCTCCATGGTTGCAAGGGTGACGAAATCCGCGTCCTTGCTGACAATGATGGCCCCCGTCTGCTGTGCCATCTTTCAGATGGAACGGTCACTGGCATCCGCCAGCCCAAGATCGGCCACATGCTGTGCAACCTGACCCTGGCTTTCGATCCAGCGGGCCAGGGCCGGCGGGAGTTGTGCATCGACCAGAAAACGCATTCAGGCAACGTGTACCACAGCGTGATCGACTTGCCTGGCGGCATATTCGAGCGCCGCATTGATGTCTGCTTCTTCAAGATAGGGATAGTCCTCGAGGATCTCTTCTCGAGTGGCGCCAGCGGCCAGCAGATCCAGGATATCGGACACCCGTACCCTGAGCCCCCTGATACAGGGGCGTCCCCCGCACTGATCGGGGTCGACGGTGATGCGCTGCAGTTCATTCATGACTGGATCCCCTCACTATTCCCCATACGGTGGTCGTCATTGACAGACAATTCCAGTATACAACGCCCGCTTGTGGTTTGCCGATGCGGACACCAACCTATCTTGTCCCGTGATCCCGCTCCCCTCCTGTCGAGAAAAATCGGTCACTTGACGCGGATCGTCGGACCTTAGACGGATAGGACAGCGACGACGGAGCAGAGCGGGAGATGCTGCCCGATTTAATTCGAGAAAATCTGGTGAAATCCTGATCAGCAAAGGAGAGCCGCTGGGCTGCCGTCCGCAGGTGCAGTTCCAGGGCAAGCGTGCTCGTATCCTTCTGGATCAGATACGTTCTGTCGACAAGCGGCGAGTAGGAGACAAGATGGGGGAAATCGATGCCGATATCTGGAAGCCGCTGCTACTGGAGATGTTAACCTGACAGGTATCGGGATAGCGGATCATCGTCGGAGCTCATATACTTGGGTCTCCCCTTCCCTGATATCGCTTTGTCGAGCATACAACACAGCGTAATGCCTCGACATCGCCTGCGTGTATAGCAAAACCGACGATGCAGCGAGTGAGCTGGCCCATGATGACAACTGCCCAATGGGCGACACCCGTAGGCGATCAGGATATCTTTTTGCAATTGTGGTGAGGCTATGACTGAACAGATCGAGTTTCGGATCAGGCGT
The DNA here is from genome assembly GCA_030590525.1 of Sedimenticola sp. Lineage (GTDB taxonomy): Bacteria > Pseudomonadota > Gammaproteobacteria > Chromatiales > Chromatiaceae > JAUXBK01. The sequence continues at coordinate 2,222 of JAUUYI010000099.1, forward strand.
CAGGATGGGCCGGGGACGGCCCCCTACTGGCAGGTGTTTCGAGTGCCCTGGCGGCCTGGCCACAATGTCGTCTCTGCGCTGATGGTGTTGCGGGAAAATCCGGTGACTACCGCGGGAGAACGGGTGCAGCCGGTGGCCTGGGAGTTCAACTGTATGGAAGAGGTGTGCGGCGCCTGCTCCATGATGGTCAACGGGGTGCCGCGTCAGGGCTGTGCGGCCCTGATTGATGAGCTGGAACAGCCCATCGTGCTGGAGCCGCTGGCCAAGTTTCCGGTGGTGCGGGATCTGATGGTGGACCGATCCGCTATTTTCGCTACCCTGCAGCAGGTGAAGGCGTGGATCGAGATCGACGGCGCCTGGAGTACTCACCGCGGGGCGCCCCTGATCTCCCCCCAGGCGTGGCGGGAGAACTATCACTACAGCCAGTGCATGAGCTGTGGCTGCTGTCTGGCTGCCTGCCCCCAGTATGGCCCCGGCAGTGACTTTGTCGGCCCCAATGTCCTGGCCCAGGTGCGGCTGATGAACGCACATCCCACCGGCCGCTTCAATCGCCCCGAGCGGCTGCATGCGATCATGGCCGAAGGAGGGCTGTCAGACTGTGGTAATGCTCAGAACTGCGTCCGTGTCTGTCCCAAGGATATCCCGCTCACCACCGCTATCGGCGAACTGGGACGCGAGGTGACGCTGCAACTGGCGCGGGATCTGTTCGGCAAGTCATGAGACAGAAGATAGAAGACAGAAGTCAGAAGTCAGAAGTCAGAGAAAAAATGTCGGGCACAAAAACCGTGCCCGACCTACATGGCTCGCTCACTCGCGTTCCCGTCGGAACGAACCGCTGCCGCCCTCGAACCGTGGCACCTTTACGGCATAGGATGGAACCTCGCTTTCGGTGAGGCGCTGGTCGAATAGAGGGAAGCTCTCTATGGGTGCCTCGCAACGGGTGCCGCTGCAGATGTAGGCACAGGGTCCAGCGCCCGGCGCACGTGCACCCAGCAGGCCGGGCAGCCGGGTTTCAGATGCCGGAATGGCCACGCTGAAGCGCTGAGGGGCATAGTGTTGCAGTGCCCGCCGATGCCACTGTTCCAGCGCTTCCCCGGAACCCCGCATAACGATGGTCTCGGTGGGCTGTATCCATTCCTCCAGGGCCTCCAGCAGGGTACAGTGGGCGTGGGGGATCTGACGGATGTGTTCCCAGGCGGCGCGGATAGCAGCATCCGCCGCGTCCAGGTAGCGCTGCTCCCCCAGCAGGTGTCCCAGACGGGCCAGCGCGAAAGCGGCGACCCCGTTGCCAGCCGGGGTGGAGTCATCCCCGAATGGTTTTGGCCGGTGGATCAGCCGTTCGTGGTCGTCGGCGGTGAAGAAGAAACCACCGCTCTCCGGGTCTTGAAAGTGCTCCAGCAGCACCTCTGCCAGTGCCTGGGCAAACTCCAGGTCTGCCGATTGCCAGCGGGCCTGAAGCAGTTCCAGCAGGGCGTCGATCAGGTAGGCGTAGTCGTCCAGATAACCCGCCAGGTGGGAGTGGCCATCCCTGTGTGTGGCGAGAAGCCGGCCATCCCGCCACAACGCCTGCCGGATAAATTCCAGGGCCTGTTCCGCCGAAGCAATGCAGCGCGGATCCCCAAGCAGGCGCCCGGCCCGGCTCATTCCTTTGATCATCAAGGCGTTCCAGGCGGTGAGGATCTTTTCATCCCGGCCGGGACGGGGCCTGGCCTCTCGGGCCAGAAACAGCTTCTGACGGGCGCTTGACAGCAGTGCCCGGGCCTGTTCGGCGCTGCTGTCGAGTGCTTGATTGAGTTCGGCGACAGAGGCTCGGTTGTGCAGGTGCCAGCGACCTTCGAAGTTGGGGTGGTGGTCGAGGCCATAATAGTGTGCCAGATGTCGGTACTCCGCATCGTCCAGCAGCGGCCGGATCTGTTCCGGGGTCCAGAGGTAGAAGCTCCCCTCCGCCCCCTCACTGTCCGCATCCAGACTCGAGTAATAACCGCCTGTCGGTGCCTGCATCTCCCGCATCACCCAGCTGGCAGTCGCTGCAGCCGTATCCCGGAACAATTTTTGTCCGGTGATCTGCCACAGGTCGCTGTAGAGCATCAGCAGCGGCCCGTTGTCATAGAGCATCTTTTCGAAGTGTGGGATCATCCACTGGTCATCCACCGAATAGCGGTAGAAGCCACCACCCAGCTGGTCGTTGATCCCGCCCAGCGCCATGCGGCTGAGAGTGAACTCAGCCACGTGCAGGGCACGCGGGTCCGGCTGACCGCCAATCGCCGTAGCAGCCCAGTGTCGCAGCAGGCGGTTAAGGCTGGCAGGATGCGGGAATCTGGGGGCCTGGCCAAAACCGCCATAGGTTTCGTCGAAGCTGCGTGCGAGTTGTTGTCGTGCCGTCTCCAGGGGGGCACTGTCCAGCATCTGCTTGCCGTGGCCCGGGCTTGGGTTGAGCTGGGAGAGTGCTGTCAGTAGAGACCGGTTCTGATCCCGGATCTCCTGTTGCTGTTCCTCCCATGCGACGGCCATCTGCTGCAGCAGGTCGCGGAAGGCGGGCAGGCCGTGGCGTGGCTCCGGCGGGAAGTAGGTCCCGGCGAAGAACGGGGTCTGATCGTCCGGGGTGAGAAACAGGGTCAGTGGCCAGCCCCCCGGGCGTTGCGCCAGTAGCTGATGGGCCGACTGGTAGATCTTGTCCAGGTCGGGCCGCTCTTCCCGGTCGACCTTTATGTTGACATAGAGGTCGTTCATCAGCGCCGCCGTCTCCGGGTCTTCGAAGGATTCGTGGGCCATGACGTGGCACCAGTGGCAGGCGGAGTAGCCGATAGAGAGCAGGATCGGTTTTCCGCTCTCCCGGGCCAGGTTCAGCGCTTCGCTGCCCCACTGGTGCCAGTCGACTGGATTGTCTGCATGCTGGAGCAGGTAGGGGCTGGACGCATTGATGAGATGATTTTTGGGCATTGGGTTTAAGTTGGCTCCGGTATGAGGGGTTACTGTAACAGGGGAGGGGGTGGTGAAAAAACAGTATATGGGTGAGGCTATTGATCTCGCGGCTGGAGGGGTCGAACGGGGGGAAGGCGGACCCTTTGGTGCCGTAGTGGTGAAGGCGGGGAAGATCGTGGGACGGGGCTGCAACCGGGTGATCGTCGACTGCGACCCGACTGCTCACGCGGAGATGCTGGCGATACGGGAAGCCACCCGGCGGCTGGGCGAGGTGCACCTGGTTGGTGCGACCCTCTATACCAGTTGCGAGCCCTGCCCCATGTGCCTGAGCGCCGCCTACTGGGCCCACATCGACCGGGTCTGCTACGCGGCGACGGCGGTGGATGCGGCAGCGCTGGGGTTTGATGACCGTTTCATCCTGCAGCAACTCAGACTTTTACCGGAACAGCGCCGAATCCCGATGGAACCACTGATGCGGGAACAGGCGCTGGGGGTGTTTCGGAAGTGGCAGGAGAGCGAGCAGGGGCGCATTTACTAAAAGCAGGACCCAGGACCGAGGATCCAGGACCGAGCCAAGTAGGTCGGGCACGATTTTTGTGCCCGACATTTTTTCCGGCGGGTGGCTTTGGGAAATGACGTCGGGCATAAACGGCATGCCCGACCTACTCCCTGAGTCAGAATGCAGTAATCAGTATTCAGGAATCAGAATGGGATCACGCCAGGCTCTGGAAGGTTCCTCTGTTTTTCATTCTGAATACTGACTTCTGTCTCCTGTTTCTTCTGGACTGGGGTAGAATGACCCCCATGAATCAGGAAATGACCCCACTGCGTCTGAAAAAGGACCAGGATCGACGGCTGCGCTTTGGCCACTGCTGGATCTATAGCAATGAGATCGATATTGGCGCCACGCCTCTGAAGGCGCTGGAGCCGGGGCAGCCGGTGGACATCCTCAATCACCAGGGTAAGTGGCTTGGCTCTGGTTACGCCAATCCCCACTCGCTGATCTGCGCCCGACTGGTAAGCCGTGATCGGGCACATCCCCTCACCGGTTCGCTCATCGTACACCGGCTGAATATTGCCTTGTCGCTGCGGGAGCGGATCTACCCTGGTCCCTGGTATCGGCTGCTGTTCGGTGAAAGCGATGGCCTCCCGGGGCTGGTGCTGGACCGTTACGGGGATGCGGTGGTGATCCAGATTACCACCGCGGGTATGGAACGGATGCACCAGGAGATCGTGGCGGCGGTGGATAAGGTGCTGAAACCCCAGGTTATCATCCTGCGTAATGATACCGGGGCGCGCAAGGCCGAAGGATTGCCACTGACCGTGGAGGTAGTGTCAGGGGAGGCGCCGGACTACCTGGAGCTGAGGGAGAGCGGCGCAATCTTTCGAGTGCCTGCGATCACCGGGCAGAAGACCGGATGGTTTTTCGATCAGGCCTCCAATCGGGAGCGGATGCGGCGTTACCTGATGGGAAAACGGGTGCTGGATGTCTGCAGTTACGTGGGAGGCTGGGGTGTGCAGGCGGCGATTGGCGGGGCAGAGGGGGTCGTTTGCGTGGATAGTTCGCTGCCGGCGTTGGAGTCGCTCCAGGAGAATGCCCGCCTCAACGAGGTGACATCACGTGTGCAGACGCTGAAGGGCGATGCTTTCGAGTTGTTGAGGGGGTTGAGAAATGAGCGGGAACGCTTCGATATCGTGATACTGGACCCGCCCGCTTTTATCAAGCGCCGCAAAGATATCAAGGAGGGGAGCCTGGCTTATCGGCGCCTGAATGAGCTGGGGCTGCGGCTGCTGTCAAAGGATGGCCTCTTGATCACTTCATCCTGTTCTCACCACATGTCCGGGGAGGCCTTGTTGCAGACGGTGCAGCGGGCGGGACGTCACCTCGACCGCAGCCTGCAGCTGTTGGAGCAGGGGGGGCAGTCGGCGGACCACCCCGTTCACCCGGCTATTCCGGAGACGGCATATCTCAAGACCTTCTATCTCAGATCGTTGCCCTCCTTCTGATCCGGAGGGCACAGCGGCTCGTTCGCAGTATCGGGCTGAGTCCCGATTTGCATCCTGCCGTGCTGAATCTGA
>JAUUYI010000125.1 GCA_030590525.1 Sedimenticola sp.
CCACCGGCGGCCTCTTTGCCGAGCGCCCTGGTGCGCAGCGTCGGCGTGCTGATCCCGGTCGTCTCATTGAGGACTGCCTGCGCCTCGGCCGTTCCCTCGGATGTGTCCAGGAAGCTGTAGGCGGCGCTCTGCATCAGCCCTTGATCGAGCGTGCCTTCCGTCACATCGGTGTATGTCTGGTTGAAAGTGCAGTCTAATACCGAGGTCGCACAGTTATTCGTCACCGTGACCGCCCCGGTGCCCCATTGATTGAGCACCGACGCTGGTGCGTTTACAGAAAATGCAATCGTGCCCGCCAACACCGCGGCGTGGCGCACTGAGAGGAATCTATCGTACTTTTTCATTGGGATTTGTCCTTGGGTGGTGGCCGTACCGGGTCAATGTATAGAGATTTGCTGTAAGTGGCTACAGGGATGAAAGCTATCAACCGTGCTGTTCTCGCGCTTGGTACACGTTTGCCATAACGTCTGTGAAGTCTCAGCATCTTTTTCATCCCTCAAAGGCATGCGAGCAACCGTTCCCAGGCGGCGGTCAGCTTCTCCCTGGGCGTGTAGAAGTGGGGCGAGAAGCGGATACCGCCACCCCGGGCGGCACAGATCACACCCTGGCCCATTAGTTTACGATAGACCGCATCCGGGTCGGCCCGATCCGGCCGAAAAGTGACAATACCGGAGCGACGAGTGCGTTCAGGGTCGGACAACAGGGTAATACGGTCACGGTTCGCCTCGATCAAATCAAACAGCAGATCCGTGCTTTCCAGAATACGTCTTTTGATTGCATCCACACCCACCTCTTCGATCAGGCTCAGGCTGGCAGAGAGACCGTGGATGCCCAGCATATTGGGGCTGCCGCATTCGAAGCGGGTCCCGGTGGGGGAGGGTGCCCAATCCGGATTGTCGAATTCCCCCGGCTTCTCCAGCATATGCCAGCCGTACTGATGGAGTCGCAGGGACTCTCTGATCGCCTGCCGGGTATAGAAGAGGGCAACCCCCTCCGGGCCGAGCATCCACTTGTGGCCGTCCGCCACCACGAAATCCGCCTGGACTGCCTGTACATCGAAGGGCAGGGCGCCGAGGCTCTGGATGGCATCGACACAGAAGCGTATCCCGTTTTCGCGGCAGAATGCACCGATGGGTTCCAGGTCAATGCACAGACCTGAAGCATACTGAACCGAACTGGTGGAGAGCAGACGGGTACGATCGTCGCAGCGGGCCAGCAGGGTAGCCTCCGGTGACTCACCGCCGGTGACATCCACCAGCCTTGTTTCAACCCCAATCGATGCCAGTGATTCCCAGACGATCCGGTTGGAAGGGAACTCCTGACGAAAGGTCACCAGGTTGTCACCAGGCCGCCAGTCGATCCCGTAGGCAACCACCGAGAGACCCTCTGAGGTGTTCTTCAGCAGCGATATGTCTGCCACAGAAGGGGCGTTGATCAGTCTCGCCAACTGCTCTCTGAGCCGGGTTTCGACCTCCAGCCAGCGGGGATAATGGCTAGCCCCCTGATGGAGGTTCTCCCGGGCAAACCGTTCGATCGCCCGGGTGGTCCGCAACGGCCAGGGTGCAACAGCCGCATGGTTGAGATAGATCAGGGATGGGTCGAGCGGGAACTCTTCCTGCATGGTTTTTTTTGACTCCTGACAGGGAGGGGTGGGCACCATACTCAACGACGAGTATACTCCGTGCCTTCGCAGGGTGCCCGGTTTACCGGGAAACTCGAGCAGAACTATAACCTGTTTCCGGGCACACTATATTAAGGGGAATTTGAATGTCTTTGAGCAAACGTTCCGCAGCCGAATTCATCGGCACATTCTGGCTGGTATTGGGCGGCTGTGGCAGTGCAGTCCTGGCGGCGGGGTTTCCCGCTGTGGGAATTGGCCTGCTCGGGGTATCCCTGGCATTCGGACTGACGGTGCTCACAATGGTCTATGCCATCGGGCACATCTCCGGTTGCCATCTGAATCCTGCGGTCTCCGTCGGCCTGGCGGTGGGTGGCCGTTTCAAATATGGGGATCTTCCCGCCTACATCATCGCCCAGGTGCTCGGCGCCATCGTGGCCGCCTATCTGCTCTTTTTTATCGCCAGCGGAACCGCCGGTTATGACCTGGCAGTCAACGGGCTCGCCGCCAACGGCTATGGGGAGCATTCGCCAGGCAAGTACAATATGATGGCGGCCCTGGTCACCGAGGTAGTGATGACCGCCATGTTCCTGTTCATCATCCTCGGCGCGACGGACAAACGCGCCCCCGCAGGGCTGGCCGGTATCGGCATCGGTCTCTCGCTGACCCTGATTCACCTGATCAGTATACCGGTGACCAACACCTCGGTGAATCCGGCCCGCAGTACCGGGCCGGCCCTCATCGTCGGCGATTGGGCTGTTTCTCAGTTGTGGCTCTTCTGGCTGGCCCCGATCGCAGGGGCGATCATTGCCGGTATCGTATACCGTTTCTTCGAGACGACGGATGAACCGCAGGAGATCGAGAAGCTGGGTGGCGTCTGAATGCCTGGAAACAGGCCGTTGCTGCCAATCCCGGGCAGAAGCCTCCACCGCCACCCTGGGGTCAATACCATTAACTTATAAAATTAGTGTAGGGTGGGCACGGTTTGTGTGCCCACCGTTTCCGCGCATGACTCAAGCATTCTGGTGGGCACAAACAACGTGCCCACCCTACAGGGTGATCCGTCGGCGTTAATGGCATTGCCCCTGGGGTATGCCGCCGGGGGCGCCACATAGGATGCCACCGGGTGCTCCTTCCTGGATAGGTCCTCCCGGTTCGCGGCGCCGCAGACAGGGGACCATTGGTACTGTAGAGGCTTCAACGCAATGGTAAGCGCATCGTTCTTGTGTTTGTTTCTTTCATACCCTGCAGGTCGGGTCGTTACGTTCTCCCGGATTGGACGAGTGCGCAAACTCTCTGCCGGCCTGCTGCTGCTTGGCATCTGGCTGTTACCCGGCCCGCTCTGGGCCTACGACTATCCGATCGAAGACCCCTACGCCGCGACGATTATCGGCACTCCGGAACCGCTGCGCGCCAGACTGCCGGAGAAAATCCCGCTGGAGACGCGCACCCTGCCCAGTCCCGAGGGCAGATCGATACCGGATGTGGTCTCCTACAATGCCGACCTGAACTATTCTGTGGCATTGCAGCCGGGCAGGGCGCCATTGATCTTCATCATTGCCGGGACCGGTGGTCTGCATAACACCGGCAGTAATCTGCTGTTGATGCGCGCTTTCTATCAGGCCGGTTTTCACGCGGTGGGCCTTACCTCACCCAGCCATCCGGAGTTTGTGATCGCCGCCTCGAGCACCAGCGTCCCAGGGCAGATGTACAACGATGCGGAGGACCTCTACCGGGTGATGCAGGCGATCAGGTCTGATCTTGGAAAAGGGGTGAAGATCAGCAGTTTTTCCGTTACCGGCTACAGCCTGGGGGCGGCCAATGCCGCCTTCATCGGCAAGCTCGATACCCGGCAACACGCCTTCGATTTCAGAAGGATCCTCCTGATCAACCCGCCATATTCCCTGTATAACTCTATGTCCAAGCTGGACCGGATGTTGAATAACATCCCGGGAGGGCTCGATAACTTCAACACCTTCTTCCAGAAACTGCTGCAACGCGTGTCAACAGCCTACAAACGATCGGACTCTGTGGAATTCAACGAACAACTGATCTATGCGGCGTTCAAGGATGACCCGCCGACGGGTGAGCAGCTGGCAGCAATCATCGGGATGGCCTTCCGTCTGATGTCCGCCAACATGATCATCACCGCGGACGTGATGACCGACTTCGGGCTGATCAAACCCTCCAACGTCACTTTATCCAAGCTCACCGCTGTAGAGCCATACTTCCAGGTGGCGCTGCGACTCAACTTCACCGATTACTATCACGAATTCTTCTACCCTTTCTACAAGCGGCGTGACCCGAAGTTGACCCGGGAGTCCCTTGCGGAACTCTCCAGCCTGGAGGCGATCGGTGACTACCTGCGCACGGCAGAGAATGTGGGGATGGTGGGCAACCAGGATGACATCATCCTGTTACGGGGAGAGATCGACAAGCTGAAGGCGCTGTTCGGGGAGCGGGCCAGGATCTATCCACGCGGTGGCCACCTGGGGAATATGGCCCAGCATGAGACGCTCGGCTACATCGTCGCGTGGTTCAAGCCATGAATGGGAAACAACAGGAGGAGGGGAGAGGGAGCCATTACCCCGGGTCGCTGCTTTGGGCACTGCTGGCGATGATTGTTCTGGCCGGCTGCAGTACGACACCGGCGGTGCAGTCGGGGGAAGAGCCAAAAGAACCGATCTTTTCCGCCAGTCGTCTGCTCAGCTCCGACGTGAAATCGCCAACCGATATCCATGACCCTCTGGAGGGGTTCAACCGGGGCATGTATGAGTTCAATTACGGCTTCGACAGGTACATCTTTCTGCCGGTGGTTGCCGGTTACCAGAGGGTAACCCCGGAGGTTGCCCAGCAGGGCGTACATAACTTCTTCAACAATCTGCTGGATCTGAAAACACTGATCAATCAACTATTCCAGCTCAAAGGAGGTCCGGCCCTCAAGACCTTCAGTCGCATGGGCTGGAACACTACCTTGGGCCTGCTTGGGGTGATAGACGTCGCCAGCTCCTTCGATATCCCGCGTTATCAGGAGGACTTTGGCCAGACGCTGGGGCACTATGGTGTCGGTCCCGGCCCCTATCTGGTACTGCCTCTGCTGGGGCCCTCCAACCTGCGGGATGGGACGGGGCTGGTGGTGGATTCCATGATATTCAGCGCCATCGACCCGTTGCGCCTTGACGGGCACATACAGCGCCAGATCGTCTACTATGGGTTGAATGCGATCGATCAGCGTGCCCACATCGACTTTCGCTACCATCAGACGGGCTCGCTGTTCGAATATGACCTGATTCGCATGCTCTACCAGGCCAAACGCGAGCTGGAAATAGAAAAGTAGCAGAGGCTCTTGCAAGACTCTCTAATCTCCGCTCCTTATTCCATGTTCTGAAAATCGGAAATATAACAACAGGGCGATCCGTGCTGAAATCAATCTCTCTCTTATTCTGTTGCCTTTTCGTACTCACCGGGCCGGCCAGTGCCACGACAGCAGACCCGATCCGGATCGGAATCACGGTCTCCCTGAGCGGCAAATATGCCAACTTCGGTTCGGAACTGCTCAAAGGCATCCAGATGTGGGTGAATGATCTCAACGAACGGGGGGCCTTGCTGGGGCGGCCGGTGGAACTGATCCATGAGGACAACTATTCCGATTTGGCGATCTCCACCTACGATTACAAGAATCTCATTACAGCCAAAAAGGTCGACTTTCTGCTCGGGCCATTCTCTTCCAGCCTGACATTGGGCGCCAGCACCGTGGCAGAAGAGCACCGCATCCCGATGGTGACGACTGCCGCCTCGGCGACAGAAATCTGGGACCGCGGTTACCGTTACATATTCGGCATGTACACCCCGGCCGATCACAATATGGATCCCACGCTGCAGCTGGCTTTGGAAAAAGGGCTGAAACGTGTTGCGCTGATCTATGCCGGGGACAACTTTCCCAGGAGCGCGGCCAAGGGCGTGAGAGAGCGAACCAGAGAACTGGGGCTGGAGTTGGTATTCGACCAGGAGTATGACAAGAACTCGCTGCACTTTCGTAACCTGTTGGAGCGGATGGAGCTGGCGGCACCGGAGGTTATCGTGGTCGAGTCCTACCTGGAGGACTCCCTGGCGTTGATGCGGGATTTCAAGAAAAGCCGACTGGAGCCAAAGGTGATCGCCTTTGGGGGGGCCGCCTCCCTGCGGGAATTCGGTGCGTCTCTGGGTGAGGATGCAGAAGGCGTGCTTGCGTCAGTCCAGTGGTGGCGCAGCGAGCGCATGCCGGGTGCCCAGGATTTTTCCTTTCGGTTCAAACGCAAACATGGATACAACGCCGGCTATCAGGCAGCCGCTGGGTACGCAGCAGGCCAGGTGCTGGAGGCAGCTGTCCGGCTGGCGGGCAGCACCGATCCGGAGCAGGTACGGGAGCAACTCGCAAGCATGAAGTTTCTCTCTCTGCTGGGCCACTATCGGGTGGATGAGACCGGCCGCCAGATCGGCAAGCCGATCTACGTGATACAGTGGCAGGACGGTGAGCGCCACCTGATCTACCCGTATGATCTGTCCCGTTTCGGTGTTGTTTATCCCTACCGTCCCTTGTCTGTCCAAGACAGGAGACAGCAATGATATCTGAATTGTGGGTCAGGAGCCTGCCGGGTTATCGTAGAATAAACATTCTAAATACATCGTAACTAATTGTATTTATAATTCATTCAGTCCAAAGCATCCCAGAAAAAAGGAATTATTCTGAAGCGAGCCTAAAGTATTGCTGATTCCTGCCGTTCCATTAATCAGCAGGATGGCTTTGGCATGGACCAGAGCCCTTGATGAACCTAACCATATCAACAAACGCGGGATTGATTGTATACGCTGTTGTGCAGTTCCAGAGTATAGGAAACGCCTGATGCGTACTTGATCCCCATACTTGACCTACTAGGTTCACATTTCGACTCCA
>JAUUYI010000027.1 GCA_030590525.1 Sedimenticola sp.
AGGATGAGTAGTGCCGATTTACAGTTACAAGGCTGTCAAACCCAGTGGCGAGGTGCTCAATGGCGAGATGGAGATGGCGGATGAGACGGCCCTGGTGCAACACCTCCAGGCCGAAGGCTATATGCCGCTCGAGGTGGCTCTGGCGGGCGGGGTTGCCAGCAAACTGCGATTGGCGCTCTCCGTTTCGCCCAAGAGCGGTCTGCCACAAAAGAAGATTCTGCACTTCACCCAGGAACTGGCTACCCTCCTTGAAGCTGGTCTGACCCTGGACCGGGCGCTCCAGATCCTGAGTGATCTGAGCGATGATGAGGAACTGCGCGCACTGATGGTGCGCCTGCGGGAAAAGGTTCAGTCAGGGGCCACCTTCTCTGCGGCGCTGGAGGAGGAAAAGGGGACCTTCTCGCCACTCTATCTCAGCATGGTGAAAGCCGGCGAGGCGGGTGGTGTAATGCAGACAGTGCTGGCACGGGTGGCGGAGTACCTCGAGCGATCGAATGAACTGAGAGAGAGCGTCCGGTCGGCACTGACCTATCCACTGATTCTTCTGATAGTGGCAGGACTTTCGGTCATTCTACTGCTGGTGTTCGTGGTGCCTCAGTTCAGCCAGATGTTTGAAGATATGGGGCAGGCGCTGCCCTTGCCGACCCAGATCGTGATCGCCATGGGCGACCTGTTCCGCGACTATTGGTGGTTGCTGGTGGCGGGGACGTTGTTGCTGATTGCCTATATCCGTGCCAGCCTGAAGAAACCCCATATTCGGCGGCGCTGGGATCGCCGCCTGCTTGGCTGGCCCCTGATCGGTGATCTGCTGGCAAAAGTGGAGACAGCACGTTTTGCGCGTACGCTGGCAACCCTGCTGGAGAGCGGTTTGCCGTTACTGACGGCGCTGAGTCTGGTTAAGGACGGTATCGGCAACAGTGTAATCGCTGAAGGTGTGAGCGATGCGGCTGAAAGCCTGAAACAAGGGCGTGGATTGGCGGATCCGCTGATGGAGCAGAAAGTACTCCCTCCCCTTGCCCTGCAGATGATCAAGGTAGGCGAGGAATCAGGGAACCTGGAGCCGATGCTGACCAAAGTGGCCGATGTTTTCGATCAAGAGGTGCGTGCCAGCGTCAAGCAGATGTTGACTCTGCTGGAGCCGCTGTTGATCGTTGGTTTAGGGCTGATCGTGGCGGGGATCATCATATCGATCCTGTTGGCGGTTCTCAGTGCTAACGAACTGGCTTTTTGAACCGTTGGCTCACCGATACCGCGGGGTTAGAAAAAGGTGTCTCTTCACAAACAGGAAAATGGCCACGGGTCGACGTGGGTTACACTACATATTGTCAGGGCGTAAGTACCCGGTTAAACCCATCGAGGGGCCCTGTGTACGGTTACAAATAAAATGGAAAATTTATGAAAATCGATAGAGTAAAGAGAGCAAGTGGCTTTACATTGATAGAGCTTTTGGTCGTGCTGGCGATTCTAGCCCTGCTGGCAGGGGTTGTCGGTCCACGGGTAATGAAACAACTGAGTGGATCCAAGACCAAGACCACACGCCTTCAGGTCGAGGATCTCGGTGCAGCCCTGGATCTTTACCGCCTGGATGTGGGGCATTATCCCAGCACTGATGAGGGATTGGAGTCCTTGTTCCGGAAACCCGGTGATAACAAAAAATGGAATGGCCCTTATCTCAAAAAGACACAGGTTCCCAAAGATCCCTGGGGCTATGACTACCAGTACAGCTATCCCGGCGGACACGGTGGCTACGACCTCTACTCTCTCGGCGCAGATAATGCCGAGGGAGGTGATGGCGAGAATTCAGACGTCGTCAGCTGGGAGTAATGAGATCTCCAGGCCTTCGGTCTCCTGACTTGTCCCCTGCCCCCCTTACCCTGCGTGGGTTCACCCTGATCGAGCTTATCGTGGTACTGGCGATAGCCGGATTCATCCTGGCTGTAGCGCCGCCCTTGATCGCCCGAGCGATACCCGGTGTGGAGTTGAAAGGTGCGGCCAGGCAATTGGCAGGGGGACTGCGATTCGCCCGCAGCTACGCCATCAAGTCAAGGAAAGAGTCACTCCTGACGCTGGATCTGGATAAGAAGGTGTATACCGTGAGTGGCCGGACCCGTGAGTATGTCATTCCCGAAGGTATCAAGGTGGTACTGCTGACGGCCGAGTCGGAAACGGATGGTGCACAATCGGGTTCGATTCGATTTTTTCCTACCGGTGGCTCCACCGGGGGACGCATTACGTTGAGCATCGACAAACGCAGTTACGATATCGATGTGGACTGGTTGACGGGGCGGGTGCGTATCCTTGATTGATCGTCAGAAGCAGCGGGGATTTTCGCTACTGGAAGTCCTGGTCGCCTTTGCGATCCTCTCCCTCTCTCTGGGCATACTTTTTCAGATCTTTTCATCCGGGGTGCGGGGAACGATTGTCAGCGAGCGCTACAACAGAGCACTGATAATCGCCGAATCCAGATTGGCGGAAGTCGGCGTCATCGAGCATCTCACCGCCGGGGTAGACGAGGGAGAGGCAGAAAAACCTTTCCACTGGCAAATCGAGGTGACGCCGTATCAGGAAGATAATCCGGTATCAACAAGTATGCGGGTAAAACCCTACCAGATCGATGTGCGGGTCAGCTGGGAGGAGGATGGCAAAGCTCGTGATCTCGAGCTCAGCACCCTGCGTCTTGGCACGGAATCCCAGTGAGTAAGGGGTATCGCCGGCAGCAGGCTTTTACTCTGGTCGAACTGCTGATCGCATTGGCGCTCATCAGTCTGATAGTGACCTTGCTGTTTGGCGCCATACGGCTGGGAAACCGCAGCTGGAACAGCGTCGAGCAGCATGTAGAGCAGACTGACCAGATGCGGCTCGTCTGGCGCTTCCTGGGAGGACAGATCAGCCAGGCCAGGGTGGTGTTTCAGGAGAGTGCCGCGAGCGAGCGTCACCTGGTTTTTTCGGGCCTGACAGATGCCATGGAGCTGGTAGCCCCTACGCCACCCTATCTGGGAGTCGGAGGACTCTATCTGATGCGACTCCACATCGGGGATGAACAGGAGAAGAAACGCCTGTTGATGTCACGCTGGTTATACCATCCGGAGGCGCTGAAGGGGGACGGAGGTGTACCTGAGTGGCGCCCTCTCCACGCCGGTGGGGGGGGGGATCTCCCCAAGGGAGAAGAGGAGTTCCGCACCCTCTACGTCCAGACTGTTCTGGTCGATAAGCTGAAATCGATGGCAATCAGCTATTTCGGTGTTCTGGAAGGGGGCGGCAGGCCCGAGTGGTATGAGCGCTGGGAGGAGAAGCACAGACTTCCCTTGTTGGTAAAAATCCAGATCAGTGATGAAGATGGCAACTGGCCTGAGATGGTATGGGCACTCCCATCCGCCTAATAGCTCACGGGAAGAAAGAATGAAACGGTCGCAGGAAAAAGAGCTATCGATCCGGCAAGGTGAGTGTGGTGTGGCGCTGGTGCTGGTCCTCTGGGTTATCGTTCTTTTGACCATCATCGCCATCTCCCTGGTATCCACCCAGCGAACCGAACTGAGCATGACCGTCAACACCCGCCAGGAGTTTCAGGCTCGGGCACTGGTCGATGCCGGGACCCATTTCATGCTATGGCAACTGCTTCAGGTCAGGGATGAAGGCAAACAAAAGGCCGAATGGCCGGCCGACGGACTGCTGCGGGTGTGGAGTTTTACTGGCAAACAGGTGCGCGTCAGCGCCGTTCCGGAGACAACCCGCATAGACCTCAACTCCGCGCCTCCAGAACTTCTGGTCGGCCTGTTAAAAGGTGCCGGGCTGGAGGGTGAGGAAGTCGCCAGAATAAAGGATGCCATCCTGGACTGGCGCGACCCGAACTCCGATCACCGTCTCAATGGGGCAGAAGACGCGGATTACAAGGCCGCGGGTCTCTCCTACGGGGCCAAAGATGCAGACTTCGACAGCGTCGACGAATTGCGGATGGTACTGGGGATGACACCAGAACTGTTTGCCAGCCTGGCGCCCTCGTTGACCGTTTATTCGAAGCAGCCTACTATTAACCCTGATTTTGCCTCTCCTGAGGTATTGCTGGCGATACCCGGCTTGCAGCCCGATCAGCTCACTGCCCACCTGGAGTTGAGGAGAGAGAATCGTGCGCAGGGTCTGCCCGTGCCCCTCCCTACCGGTGGTGAGCGACGTTTTCTTACTCAGGCAGATGCTCCAGTCTATCGAATATATGCCGATACTGATCTATCAGAGGGTATTCAGGTACGGGGGGAGATCCTGGTGAGCATTGGTAGTAGTGAAAAAGGGTATGTTTTCCTGACGCGTTCCTACTCACCGCATGCGGCCCCGAAGCAGGCCCCAAAAGTGGAAGAAGAGCTGGTTGAATAATTTTAAACTGCCTGACTGGGTACCCATGAGGGGGAGTGATTCCCTCGGCGATATCCTGCTCCACTGGAAAGAAGGCCTGCTCTGCTGCCTGCCTGACTGGTTACGCAAACGTCTTGCCCCATCACTGAACCCTCTTATTCTGGCACTTGGGGAGCAGGATGCAGTTCTCTATCGGCAATTTGACGAGGGTCCCCTCGAACTCGAGAGAGTGTCGCTGGCAACGCCTAATACCGGTCAGTTGCTGAATATTCTTCTCAAAGGTGGCGGGGAGAGGCTGATCATTCGCATACCTGACGCCTGGGTGTTGCGGAAGAATTCTGTTTTTCCTGCGGCAGCCAGAGATAACCTGAAGCAGGTCATCGGCTTTGAGATGGATCGGTTGACACCTTTCACTGTAGATCAGGTGTTTTACGATTTCAGACCCCGCGAATCCGATACCGATGATGCAGCGCACCTGTTGTTTGAACTGGCAGTCGTCCCCCGCGCCCGGATCGAACCCTGGCTCACGCTGCTAAAGGGCAAAGGGATTTCCCCGACTGCAATCGATGCCAGCGGGCTGTGGAGCAGGGTAAACTTTCTTCCTCCGGACGCACGCCCAGGCCTGGGCAGAGGGAGGATACTGGTCAACGGGACACTTGCTGTAGTTTCTCTGTTGTTACTGGCTGCCGTGCTGGGGACGCCACTCTGGCAGAAAAAAGAGATCATCGACAGATTGAATGGAGAGGTGGCACAGGCCAGGCGTGAGGCCAATGCAGCAATGGATACACAGGTGCAACTGGAGAAGAGTCAGGAATCTCTCGATTATGTCATGACCAGGCGCCGAGAGGCACCGCCCGTGCTGGAGGCGTTAAAGCTGGTCACTGAACTACTGCCCGATGACACCTGGCTGCAACAATTCGATCTGCACAAGGGTAAACTCGAGTTGCGGGGTATGTCCGGCCAGGCTACTGCCTTGATCCAGCGTCTGGAGGACTCACCCGGATGCAAAAATGTCGGGTTTAGGTCACCCGTGGTTCAGGCACAGGGTAAAGAGCGATTCCATCTTTCCGCCGAGCTCATGGCTTCTGGAGAGTAACATTGACGGGCATGGAAAAAAGTCGCTGCCACTGTCTTCTTTCGGCAGGTCTGTTGCTGCTGATGCTGAGCGTAACCGGTGCTGCGATTCTCTTGCCCTGGTGGTCACAGATGCAGATCTATGATGCAAGAATGCTCGAACTAATGGAGCGACTGGAGCGTTTTCGGGCCCTGAGCGCCAAGCGTCCGCTGTTAGAATCTCAGCTGCAGCAGGTACGCCAGCAGCGTGAGAAGAACGAATACTATATCGATGCCGCGACTCCGGCAGTGGCAGCAGCAACGCTTCAGCGGAAGGTGAAGCAGGTGGTGGAGTCGAGCAAAGGAGAGTTGGTCAGCACCCAGAATCTACCCCAGAGGCCGGACGAAGAATCCGAGCAGATCGCAATTCGGGTCCGGATGAGCAGTGATGTAGAGGGATTGGCCAAAACCTTGCATAAGCTGGAGGGAGGTCGTCCGCTGCTGTTCGTCGATAACCTGTCGATTCGTTCACGGAAAAGGATCCGGGGAAGGCGAAAAAATCGTACTGTGGAATACCGTCTCGATATTCGTTTCGACCTGGCTGGATACCTTCGAGAGGGCGCCGGGTGAAAGGTTTCCTGCTGCTGATCTTGATTCTGACTGCGCTGGTCGTAAGTGAGTGGCAGTACTGGCCCGCCCGGCCCCCGGTTTATAGCAGCACCGGCCCTGATGAGTCTGAGGAATCAGAGGCCGAAGAGCAGTCGGATGCCACGAATGGGTTTCATCTCCCCCCCCTCAAGGATTTCGATGAGATAGGTCAGCGCCCGCTGTTTTTCGAGGGACGGCGCGCCCCCGAAGTGGCATCGGCTCTCCCGCAAGAGCCAGGTTCGAAAAAAGATAAAAAAGAGGCACTTAAGCCACCCATCAATCTGGCCGCCATCATCATTATCGATAGCGAACGCTACGCTTTGGTACGGGATAAGTCAGGTAAAACAGGTTCCAGGCAGCTGAGGGCTGGCGATACATACGAGGATTGGGTGGTCAACGAAATACAACCTGACCGGCTGATCCTGCAGCAGGGAAAGCAGAACGAGCAGGTTCTGTTACGGGAGTTCCAAAAGGTACTGCCGCCCAAAGCCGCACCAAAACGGTCAGTAAAACGGTCAGTAAAACGGCCAGTAAAAAAGGTACCCAGGAAAAGGAAACCACCACCACCTCGGCGGCAACGTCCAGGAAAGGCGGTTGACTGAAGCCCTAAACCAATCAGCATACTGAATTAAAGTATTTTGGTATGTTGCCGTAGTGTAATCAAGATAAAATAGCCAGGATGCGGTCGGGTTAGGACTTCGGAAATAATGATTTGGCTGCTAATGCGCAGGATATCAGCACGGATTCTATTCTCGCACAGCCTCCTAGATCCAAGGTCGATCACTAAAATCTTGAACAATCCAGAAATCGCTCTGAAGAATTATTGCCTGTTAGCACTGCTGGCGGTGATGGCTCTTGCTGGCTGCGAGAATCTGATGCCGAAAGACGGCAAAGAGGCAGAAAAGGTTACCGTGGCCAGCGTCTCCGAGATGGTGTACTTCAGTGACGTAGACGGTAAGGTGGGGCCTCAGCCGGCAATGGGTGTATCCGGAGAAGAGGTATCACCGGGGGGGACGACAGAAGCGGACAGTGAAGCCGAACGGCCTGACATTTTCCCCGGCACCGGCCGTTTCGTAAAACCAGGCAAGACGAAACAACCCCCACCAATAGCCACCGGGGCCGGTGATATCTCCCTCAACTTCGAAAATACCGATATCCGGGAGGTGGTAAAGATCATTCTGGGTGACGTGCTGAAGGTGAATTATATCCTGGACCCGGGAGTCAGGGGTGGCGTTACCATGCAGACGGGTCGCCCCCTCTCCCGGGACACGCTCCTGCCGACCCTGGAGACCCTGCTGCGGATGAATGGGGCCGCGATGGTAGTCTCCGAAGGCTCTTACCTGGTGGTGCCGGTAGCCAAGGCGATACGGGGAACCCAGGTACCCCAATTGGCCGATGCCGCAACCCCGCTCCCTTCGGGGTATAGCGTCAAGGTTGTGCCACTGAAATACATTTCGGCCGAAGAGATGCAACAGATCCTGCAACCGCTGGTGACAGAAGGTAGCATCATTCGGATCGATAGCCTGCGAAATCTGATTCTCATTGCCGGCAGCGGTGTAGAGCTCAGTTATATTCTCGAAACTGTGCGAACATTCGATGTCGACTGGCTCGCCGGACTCTCGGTTGGTTTTTTCGAGCTCAAGTACAGCAAGACAGAGGAGGTAATGAAGGATCTGAACAGCATCCTGGGTGCCGTCAATGACCGGGCGGGAGGGGTTGGCGATCTGGTGCGGGTTCTACCTATCGAGGGGGTCAACGGCCTGCTGGTGGTGACACCGAGGCCCGAGTATCTGGAACGAGTCGCCAAGTGGATCGAACGCATCGACAGAATCGGCGGAGCCGGTGGGGCGGAGAAGCGCTTCCATGTCTACCCTGTACGCAACGGTGATGCAAAGAATCTGGCCGAACTGCTGAATGAGCTTTACACCACAGGTGAAGTAGAGGTGAGAAAGAGCGCCGCGCTGGCCCCGGGACTGCAACCGAGGCGGCTGAAGAGCAGTGTATCCAAAGGTATTGTCCATGTGGATGGAGGTACAACCGAGGCGCTGGCGGCCGTGTCTGAATCAATTGGTCGCCCTAGCTCCAGTGTGCGCATCGTGGCCGATGACGTAAACAACAACCTGCTCATTATGGCAACCGCGCGGGACTACGAAAAAATCAAGGCCATATTGAAGGATCTGGATGTCGTGCCCCTGCAGGTGCATATTGAGGCGACTATTGTTGAGATCCTGCTGAGTGATGAACTGGAATATGGTGTCCAGTGGTTCTTCAAAAACAACCTGAACGGGGGGTACAAAGGAGAAGGAGTGCTCGATGGGGCGATCGACGATTCAGACAGCTCGGGGCTGGGCAGCCTTTTCCCCGGGTTCAGCTGGAGCCTTATAGACAGTGCAAACAATATTCGCTTCATTCTCAACGCCTTTGCCGGCAATGCCCGGGTCAATGTATTGTCCGCCCCTTCGGTCATGGTGCTGGACAACCATGAGGCCAAGCTACAGGTCGGCGACCAAGTGCCAATCGCCACCCAGCAGCAGCAATCTGTCGAGGGGCTGTCCACGGTGGTCAATTCGATCGAGTATCGGGACACGGGTATCACCCTGACGGTGAGACCCAAGGTCAACCCAGGTGGTCTGGTGACCATGGAGATCGTGCAGGAGGTGAGTCAGGCGGTGGAAACCGAGTCCTCGACGCTCGACTCGCCCACCATCCAGACCCGGAACATCTCCAGTACCGTAGCCGTGCAGAGTGGCCAGGGTGTGATCCTGGGTGGTTTGATCCGCACCGAGATTCAGGGAAGCAAAGGTGGTATCCCCGGTCTGCATGAGATCCCGGGTATCGGGGCGATGTTTGGAGAGACCGCGAGTAAAACCAAACGGACAGAACTCGTTGTCGTATTGACACCGAGGGTTATCGCCAACGAACAGGACGCAAAGCAGATCACGGAAGATTTCCGTGATAAAATGAAAGGCTTGGAAGGCAGTTTCTGAGCCAGTATCAGATCATAGATTCAGATAACCCAACCCCCTGTTTTCGCCAGGCGCCGGGGCATCGCCCGCCACCATTCTCAAGGCCATTTCGCGCAATTACCCTGAGTCCCACTGGAGAAGAAGAATGAGAAAGCAATTCCTGCAATGGCTGTCTGCTCTGCTGATTATCGTACCCTGCATTGCCTGGCCGGAACCGGCTTATCTGGTCGATTCGGATTGGCTCACCGAGCATAAGGAGGGTAATAACCTGATAATCCTTGAGGTGCGTTATCATCCCCATCGCTACTTCACCATCGGCCATATCCCCGATGCAATACAAGTACAGCGTTTCAAGGATCTTGGCGATAATGGCGCCAACCCATTGATGCGCTTCCCCTCACAGGAGGCTTTTCAGGCCCGGTTGCGCCAATGGGGCATCAACGACGACTCGACGATCGTTCTGTACGACGATTCCAACACCGCGCTGGCATCTCGCCTCTACTTTCTGCTTGAACTCTATGGCTTCAATATGGAACAGGTGAAGGTTCTCAACGGCGGCACCGTTGAGTGGAGCGCCTTCGAGGAGTTGACAAAACAGGCAACACCACCGAAAGCACCCGGAAACGTCACACTCAAACCAGCCAACCCGGCCATGTCTGTCGAGTGGACAGACGTCTATGGCGACGTGGTCTCCCGGCGAGACCCCAACATCATATTGCTTGATGCGCGCCCCCATGATATGTATACCGGAGAGGTGATCAAACACTCGATAATGGGGGGACATATACCCGGCGCGATCAATATAGTCAGCCTGAATGGAACCAGCGCCCAGAAATGGCGTTCCGATGAAGAGTTGGCTGAATTATATAAGTCCGTTCCCAAAGATAAGACCTTCTACGTCTACTGCCACGACGGGTTCCGTATGAGCCTCGCCTACCTGCAGCTCAAGCACCTCGGTATCAAGGATGTTCGACTCTACAATGGTGGCTGGTCCCACTGGGGAAATCGCCTGACACTCCCTGTGGTTGAGGGTGAAAAACCCTTGAGTGGCGACTACGATCTATGATATTCCACATTCAGGGATGTCGTGATGGAGAATAATCAAATGGCAATACGTATCGGTATCAACGGCTTCGGCCGCATGGGTCGACTGGGGTTGCGCGCCGGCTGGAATACGCCGGGCTTCGAGTTTGTCCGCATCAATGAGATCGCCACGGATGCCCATGGCTCCGCATACCTGCTCAAGTTCGATTCGGTGCACGGCACCTGGGATCAGGAGACCGCCGCGGAAGATGGAAACATGCTCGTCGCCGGCCGATCACTGGCCTATTCCTCGAACATAGCCATCACCGATAGCGATTGGTCAGACTGCGATATCGTCATTGAGGCTACCGGAAAGCATCACAAGAAGGCTGCCACCCTGAACGGCTATTTCGACCAGGGGGTAAAAAAGGTGATCGTGGCCGCACCGACAGAGGGTGCACTCAATATCGTTTATGGAATCAATGATGATCAATACGATCCGGCTGTACATGACCTGCTGACCGCTGCATCCTGCACCACCAACTGCCTGGCCCCGGTAGTCAAGGTGATGCACGAAAAGATCGGTATCGTGCACGGCTGCATGACCACCATCCACGACATTACCAACACCCAGACCATCGTCGACAAGGGCCACAAGGATCTGCGGCGGGCGCGCGCTTGTGGTCAGTCTCTGATCCCCACATCGACCGGATCGGCCAAGGCCATAACCAGGATATTTCCCGAACTGACCGGAAAACTGAATGGCCATGCGGTGCGTATTCCCCTGCTCAATGCTTCGCTGGTCGATTTTGTTTTCGAGGCGGCCCGCCCGGTCACAGTGGACGAGGTCAACGGATACTTCCAGGAGGCTGCAGAGGGTGCACTGAAGGGTATTCTGGGTTACGAAGAGCGTCCCCTGGTCTCGGTCGACTATCTGAATGATCCGCGTTCGTCGATCGTCGATGCACAGTCGACGATGGTAATCGACGAGACGCAGGTAAAGATCTACGCCTGGTATGACAACGAGTGGGGCTATGTCAATCGGATGATGGAGCTGGTAGCCAGGGTCGCAAAGGGGCTTTGAGCCTCCAGACAAGGAACTACGACAAAATGAGAAAAACTCTACTGACACTCCTGTTCGCTGTTGCCCCATTGATTCAGGCAGAGACAGCCCTGGAAGTACAAAGGGTTACTGAGAATGTCTACGCCATTGTCGGCGAACTGGAGCAACGCAACCCGGACAACTATGCCAATAACGCCACCTTCGGGCTGGTGGTGACCGAAGAAGGGGCATTGCTGATCGATTCAGGTGGCAGTTTCAAGGGCGCCGAACAGCTCGATCGCGCTATACGCACCGTCACTGATAAACCGGTAAAGATCGTCATCAACAGCGGTGGCCAGGATCACCGCTGGTTAGGCAACAGCTATTTCAAGGCGAGGGGTGCACATGTCATTACATCGAAAGCTGCCGATGCCGATCACCACGCCCGTACCAGCGACCATTTCAACCGCCTCGATCAGTTATTGGGAAAAGCCCTCGAAGGGACAGAGGAGTCTTATGCAGACCAGATCTTCGAGGAGCGTATGGATCTCAAGTTTGGTGGCTTCGACTTCATCCTGATACATGCCGGCCCTGCCCACACAGTGGGCGATATTTTCATTTGGATGCCCCGGCAGCGTGTCATGTTCAGCGGCGATATCGTATATACCGAACGAGCCCTGGGCCCGGGCCCCGCCCAGGATTCTGCCAGTTGGATAAAGGTATTCGAGACGATGATGAGTTATCAGCCGAAATACATCATCCCTGGCCATGGCCATCCGGCAACGCCAGAACAGGCCCGGGCGGATACCTACGACTACCTCAAGTTCCTGCGCCAGGAAGTTGCCAAGGTGCTGGAGGATGGGGGTGACGCGCAGGATGCCATCGAGATCGATCAGTCCCGCTTCAGCTACCTGAAGGTGCACGATCGCATCTCCCGCCGAAATGCTCAGGAAATCTTTAACCAGATGGAGTTCGAGTAAGCCTCCATCCGGTAAGAATAATGGGTCGTGTCACAGAAACTCCGATCGACCTCAACGGAACGTTCCCCAGGCAGTCGAGTCGGATTCAGTACCGTGGCTCCTCAATAACCCGGGGCAAACGGGTAGGGTGGATCAAGGAGCGCAGCGACGGATCCACCAACGCGACCTAGCCCTGCCCTTTAGGAGCGTTTATGAAATAAGTTGAGCATCTGGCTTGTCTTTTTGCCCGTCTTCTTTGTTGCGTAAACAGTTGAGTAGTTCGACTACACGCCTGTTTACGCGCCTCGAAGACGAACAAAAATCCGGCGCCATCTGCA
>JAUUYI010000221.1 GCA_030590525.1 Sedimenticola sp.
GGACGACATAATAAACGCGGGCGCTATTTTCGTCGTCAATGACAACTGACACCCACCACCAGGCCCACCACCACCCCCCGCTTCGGCGGGGTTTTTTGTGGGTGACGAGGTGGGGAAAAGTGGTAACCAAACTGGTAACCAAAACACCCAAGGCATAAAAAAAGACTTAGGATTTCTCTCTAAGTCTTTGTTTCTATTGGTAGGCGCGAGTGGACTCGAACCACCGACCCCCACCATGTCAAGGTGGTGCTCTAACCAAACTGAGCTACGCGCCTGAAGCGAGAACGAATCATACACGGACCCTGACGCCAGATGCAAGCATCTGATGAGGGATCGCAGATCGTTCATCATTATTGAAATATAAGCGTCTCTCTCCCGGTCTCGTAGCAGGGTAATCGTCGGATTATGGATGATTTTACTTTGCCGGAGGGAGAGCAGCCCGGATTTCCCCGATTTTTTGTTGCGTATCACCGCTGTGCGCCTCAGAATCGTGGGAGGTTACCCTTGCTCCCCACCTTTGATTTTAATCTGGCAAAGGGAGTGCTAATCGCGGGCACCCGGTTAATCCCGTCGAGATAGGGTTTAACCGGGTGCTTAGTACCTTACCACTGAAATCTTGAACAGGAATACAAGGAAGTCTCCGTAGGGTGGGCACGTTGTTTGTGCCCACCCTACTATTTGGTTCCGGCGCTGCCGGGTTAGGGGAGAGAGAATCGAAAGCAAGGTATTTGAGTACCGACTCGATCAATTTTCGGATAATCACTGCCCCGGTTCACTTGCCGGGCACACTACAAATAACTAATGGAGTTTCACCCCAATGATAAAGAAAGGATTGCTTGGTCTGTTTCTGCTGTTACCCCTGGCACTGAATGTATCTGCAGCCGACCTGGTCCGGAAAGCCAGCACCCATGATGTCAAAGAAACCATGGACAAGCTGGAACAGATCGTGAAGAAAAAGGGTCTGACCGTATTTGCCCGCGTCGACCATGCAGCTGGCGCCAAAAAGGTGGGAATGACCCTGCCCGATGCGGAGGTACTGATCTTCGGTAGCCCCAAGATGGGTACCCTGATCATGCAGAGCGATATCCGCACCGGCCTCGACCTGCCATTGCGGGTGCTGGTCTATCAGGATGCGGATGGCAAGACCTGGATCACCTACCACAATCCTCAGTCCCTGAAGGAGAGTTATGGAGTGGGAAAGGTAAAGGCGCTCAATAAGGCGGAGGGTGCCCTGGATAAACTGACCAGCGCCGCTGCCAAGTGATCTGGCGGGTGCGGTTGTTGCATTGCCCCTCTAAACCCTGACCACCACTCCATGTCTTATCTCTGGGCCCTGCTGATCATTGTCGCCACAATGGCGGCACTGCTGCTGGTCGCGGTGCATATCGGATTCCGGGCCCCCAGAAACATCGAACACAGCGACCCGGGGAGAGTGGGACTCCCTTTCCGAGAACTGTGGATCCCGACCGTTTCCGGAAAGCAGCTGTTTGCCTGGCTGTTGCCCCGCCCCGGGTCCACGGACACCGTCATCGTCCTGCATGGCTGGGGCGGTAATGCAGAACTGATGTTGCCACTGGCCCTGCCGTTCTACCAGGCGGGGATGAATGTGCTGCTGCTGGATGCCCGCAATCATGGCCGCAGTGACAAGGATAGTTTTTCCTCTCTCCCGCGCTTCGCAGAGGACATTGGCAAGGCGGTGGATTGGGTAAGATCCCAACCTGCCCTGCCGTCTGACCGGATCATACTGCTGGGTCACTCCCTCGGTGCCGGCGCCTGCCTGCTCGAGGCGTCCAGGCGCGGCGACATCCATGCCGTGATAAGCATCTCCGCTTTCGCTCACCCTGAATGGATGATGCAGCGCTATCTGGCCAGAGTACCGATCCCAATGCCCCTGACCGCGCTGATCCTTCGCTATGTACAATGGGTAATCGGCCACCGGTTCGATGAGATTGCCCCGATCCGCAGCGTCTGCCGGATCAACTGCCCGGTATTGCTGGTGCATGGGAAGGAGGACAAGACTGTTCCAATAGAAGACATGCGGGCAATCCGCGAGCACTGCCCCCGCCCCCATCTGTCGTTCCTCGAAATCGAGGGTGCGGATCACGACTCGGTGGAGCAGATTGAGCAGCACGGAGCACAGCTGCTGGCGTTCCTGCAACGGACCGGAATTTCCCTCCATCCAGGCTAGCCCGCATAAGCAGCGATGAAGAATATGTTGGGTTACGGCGCGCTCATAATCTGGTGATAACTTGAAATATCAGCGAGATGCGCGCCTAACCAAATCTACATTATATTCACGGGCACTTGCACGGTTCCGTACTAGCCCGAAAATTTCGCCAGGTCGTGCGGCTTGCCAGGTTACGATACTGTAGAAAGCGGCAAAAGCTCGCCACCGTCCCCCCTGAAATGGCGGCAATTTTCCGGCATTTGAACGTCGCTGAGCAAATCCCTGTTTCTATCTTATTGAATCACCTGTAAAATCTGTATTTGGCATAGAAATCGCTGTGTTTCTTCGCACTATCCTATTGAAATAAAAAGCGAAGAGATATGTATAGTCAGAGCCAAATCCTCTCAGGGAGCCTGAAAACCGTGGCCAGGCACCCGGCGCATCCGACAATCAATCCAGAAAATAAACATCGCTTCGCCTCCAAAGTGCTGGCATTGACCGGCATACTGCAAACCACCCTGGAAACCAACGAGTTGATGGCCCTGTTCGCACGGGAACTCTCTCATTTTATCGACTTCGACGGATTCGGTTATCGCTTTGAAGAACTGGGCATTGGGATTGATCTCGGGGAACAGGCCGATCACTCTTGCCAATACCAGCTGATTGTCACCGGCGACAAGCTGGGCGAACTCGAGTTGTATCGACGGCTCCGGTTCGATGAGGGTGAACTGGAGTTGGTTGAGAACCTGCTTGCCGCCCTGCTCTATCCACTGCGTAATGCACTTCTGTATCAAAGGGCAGTCCAGACCTCTCTGCTGGACCCGCTGACCGGCGTCAAGAACCGCTCTTCACTCGATAGTTCGCTACACCGGGAGATTGAGCTTTCCAGAAGACAGGGCACTACCTTGTCTTTGATCCTGATCGACATCGACCATTTCAAGCTGGTAAACGACCGTTACGGTCACCTTTACGGCGATCAGGCGTTGCGGGCCGTAGCCCAATGTATCGAGGAAACCATCCGCGAGAGTGATATGCTGTTCCGGTATGGCGGTGAGGAGTTCCTGCTACTGCTATCGAGCACCGGGACCGATGGTGCCGGCCTGCTGGCAGAGCGCATCCGAAAGCAGGTGGAGGGCCTCAGCCCGCATCCCGAGAAAAAGATGCATCTCACCATCAGCCTGGGTGTGACCAGCCTGCACCCGGAAGAGGACGGGGATGCCTTGTTCGGGCGTGTCGATAACGCGCTCTACCAGGCCAAACAGGCCGGCCGCAACCAGGTGGTGCTGGAGCCCTGAAACATTTTTCAGCAAACAGTGAACCTAGAGGCTCTTGCAAAACTCTTAAATCCCCTCGCCCTTGAGGGAGAGGGCTAGGGTGAGGGTGATTAAAATCGGGGGAGAGGGGGCGTTTTGCAAGAGCCTCCCTATTTAACGAATTCGATAAGCTGAGTTGATCGCTCTCCAGGGATTTGCAGCCGATTAGCGTTAAATCCGACAGCCTCCTTGATTTGCAGCCGATCAGCGTTAAATCCGACAGCCTCCTGGTAAACTTGCGAATTTCCAGTTTGGCAGCAGGCATCCGCCGTTTCGGGTAAAATTACCGCCCATGGGCAGGGCGGGAAAAGTGATCATTGTTGGCCTCTCCGGTGGCGTGGACTCCTCGGTGGCGGCCCTGTTGCTGATGCAGCAGGGTCACCGGGTGGAGGGCCTGTTCATGAAAAACTGGGAGGAAGACGACCATCCTGAATACTGTTCCGCTGCCGAAGACCTCGCAGATGCCCAGGCAGTAGCTGACCGCCTGCAGATTCCGCTGCACACGGTGAATTTTTCCAGCGAATACTGGGACCACGTATTTCAACATTTTCTGGATGAATATCGGGCAGGGCGTACGCCCAACCCGGACGTGCTGTGCAATCGGGAGATAAAGTTCCGAGCCTTTCTCGACTACGCCCTCTCCCTGGGTGCTCAAGCCATTGCCACCGGCCACTATGCCCGCCTGGCGCGGTATGCTGACGGCGTCCACCTGCAACGCTGCGCTGACGAAAACAAAGATCAGACCTATTTCCTCTACATGCTGGATCAATGGCAACTCACCCACAGCCGCTTCCCCCTGGGCGGACTGCTCAAGCAGGAGGTGCGTCGACTGGCGGAAGCCGCCGGGTTCCCCAACCACAATAAAAAAGACAGCACCGGAATCTGCTTCATCGGTGAACGCCGCTTCCGGGAATTTCTCAGCCGCTACCTGCCCGCGCAGCCCGGCCGGATGGAGACCCCCGAGGGGGAATATCTGGGTGATCATCAAGGACTCA
>JAUUYI010000306.1 GCA_030590525.1 Sedimenticola sp.
AATTCATTCGGCCAAATGCGAATAAATTCGCACCTACATACGGGGGGAGTCAGCGGCTATGAGGAGAAAGACCGAATGGCCACAATAAGCACAGCAAACACTCAGAAGGGAAGAACGATAAGGATATTCTGGTTTTCCAAGAAACTCATTTTGTGGATTATGTGCTTTCTGAGGCTAACGGTGTTACTTCAATGGTGTGTTTCTTCAGATGCACCGCTATTCCGCTACGCGCTCGGCGCGAAGCAGTTGCAGCGCCTGGTGATCGATATTGCCCGGAAGCTCCTGGGGGTGGTTATAGTAGATCTCCCAGAATTCCGCTGCCTTCAGCCAACCCTTTCCCGGCAGAAAGACCCGATCTCCTGCAACGTCGACGATGAATCCGGCCGGTTTCGAAGGCGCGGCTGATTCCGCCCTGGATACGGGTTTGGTTACGCCGCCCTGCTCGGGCAATCCCTCCCGGTTCTCCTCCTGCCCCCTGTCCATGGCGGGGTCCTGCACGTTCCGGATCCTCGGTGCGGGCGGCTCCGCAGGTAGCGGGAGTTGTTCTTCCGGTGGTTTCTCTCCACAGGCAGAAACAAGAAAAGTCGACAAAAGGATGGCAGAGAGAGTGGCGCGTTTCACCGGAAGGCCCTCTCCTTCGTTACAGGGACACAGATGTGCATGGTTGAGCGCTGCAAGTGGGAAAGCGGAGCGGCATTCTCCGCTCCGCGACACGGTTGCTGGATGCTGTTCTCAGGCTGTACGCCTGCGCCGGCAAAGGCCACCCAATCCAAGGAGACCAACGCCAAACAGCAGAATGTTCGAAGGTTCTGGGGCTTGGACTGGGATGGCTGAAATCGCCAGGGATCCGGAGAAAAAGACCTGCCTGCTGGAAACCTCATCCCACTGGGTAAGATAGAAACCGCTTAAAGGCTGGATGTCGCTCAACAGCAGTTCGATGCTTGCACGCTCGTCCAGTCCAAGGGTGAAATCCCATCCCATCGCCATGGAGACATCATCAAAGGGGGACAGGTTCTGACCGTCAAACCCGTCGTAAAACACCTGATTATCCAGGTACACCATACCCGGTGTGCTGTCTTCAATATTCGAGTAGATATCACCGAAGTATTGTACGCCTGCGGTGCCATCTCTGTCTGAACCGGATCCCGGCTCATCGATCTCCCACGACTGACCGTATGCCGTTGTTCCATTCGGTGCCCCCCACTCGTTGAAAGGTGTACTGACCGCCTGGTTTATCTCATGATCGAACCAGCCACCGAAAAAATGACCACCGGCGCCGGTGATGGTCGTCATGATGATTCCCATACCCGATGTCATCTCGAACGCGCTGAGGTCTACGCCGGCTGGTGCGCTGGCGGGAGTAAAAACCCCATCGACATTGAAAGCATACTCTTTCAGTTCGATGGGACCTGCGTGTGTGCAGACTGCCGTCAAACCCAGGGTCGAAGCCAGAATCCACGCGGAAACTCTCTTTTTCATCGCCTTGCTTTCTCCTGCTGTGTTCAGTATGGAAGAGACGACCCCTCCCCCCTACCGAATATCCATTCGTCGACTAAACACTACCTTAGCTATCTTTAATGAGCTAGCATAAATCACACCAGATTTTTGAACTGTGCGTGTAACTTACTGTAACCCATAATCTATTGACTACAAACAAAAATAATATCAATCTCTTCTCTGCAGCCGAAAGCAGAATCTGTAAAGAATTTCGACACCGGTTCAAGCACCCGGTTCAATCCTGACCACGACGGTGGGAGAGGCTATCTCTTCGGCGCACCCCCTGATTGGCTTTGTCTATCGCTACCGAATAGACTACGGAAATAGACCGCCCGCTTGCGGCACAGAGGGGGGTTTCGGGACAGGAGCAGGATCACCATGCCCACACGAAACAATCATAAACCGGGCAGGACCGGTGTCTGGATCGCGGGTGCCCGGGGTGACATCGCCACTACCCTGATGGTTGGCACCCTGGCCATGCGGCTGAAACTCACCTCCCGTACCGGGCTTACCACCGAGCTTCCGCCGATGGACCAACTGGCGCTCCCTGCCTTGGACGACCTGGTGTTCGGGGGGGTTGATATCCTGCCCGGCTCCTTGCAGAAGTCGGCCGAGATGGTCTATCGAAATTCCCGGACCTTTTCCCGTGAACTGCTCGATGCGGTCAATAACGATCTCGCCGCGATCGATGACCATATCGTCACGCTGCCTGGGATGAGATGGAATTCCCAGGATTTCAGTTCTGCAACCCCCTCTCTTTCAGTACTGGTCGGGGGCCTCCGCGCCTCTATCCGCGATTTTCTCGAGCAAAACCAACTCGAGCGGGTGGTGGTGGTGAACCTCACTTCATCCGAACCCCGGCCAGTGGATTCCCCGCAAAGGCAGACGTTGGACGGACTGGAACGATTGCTCGCCGACGATCGCAGGGACCTTGTATCACCCGGCATCCTGTACGCCTATGCTGCACTCCTGCAGGGTTGCCCCTACCTCAACTTCACACCCAACAGCGGCCTGGGGGTCGGCGCAATCCGCGAACTGGCCGAGCGCGCGCGGATGCCTTACTACGGCGACGATGGAAAGACGGGCGAGACGCTGGTCAAAACAGCACTGGCGCCCATGTTTGCCTGCCGCAATCTACGGATTTTGAGCTGGGAAGGGGTCAATATGCTCGGCAACAGTGACGGCAGGACACTGGATAACCCAACCAACCGGGCGGGTAAACTGGAGAACAAGGGCCAGGTGCTGGAACGGATCCTGGACTACACGCCTCACGGTGATGTCACCATCAATTATGTCCCCTCTCTGGGTGACTGGAAGACCGCCTGGGATCTGATTCATTTCCGGGGTTTTCTGGATGTGGAGATGAGCATGCAGTTCACCTGGCAGGGATGTGACTCCATCCTCGCCGCACCCCTGGTGCTCGACATGGTGCGCCTCAGTGGATTTGCCGCCGCCCAGGGGAAATGGGGGCCGATGGTGCACCTGGCCGCCTTTTTCAAGAATCCGCTCGATGTGGAGGAGATGGCCTTTTTTCCACAGTTCGAGATGCTGCTCGAGTACACCCGCCAGCACCTTTCGAACCAGACGACGGAAAGATCTCAGCGCATACCCGGACGAAAGATGAGCAATCTCTCCTCCACCGACTGGCTGTTGCGTTTTATGTTGACGATCGCCTTCTCC
>JAUUYI010000366.1 GCA_030590525.1 Sedimenticola sp.
CAGCCGCAGGGGCGCCCGGTCCACCACGAACCGCTCCAGAAACAGGGCATGAATGGTGGCACTGTCGATCTCTCCGGCCTGGCGCTCGCTTACATGCTGCACCACCTGGGCCAGTTCCACCTGCATCCAGCGAGGCAGACTGAGGCCGTAGTCGCGTTCCAGCACAAAAGCGATACCACCCTTGCCCGACTGGCTGTTGACTCGAATGACCGCCTGATAGTCACGCCCCAGATCCTTCGGATCGATCGGCAGATAGGCCACCTGCCAGGGTTCATCCGGCCGCTGCAGGTGCAGGCACTTACGGATGGCGTCCTGGTGGCTGCCGGAAAAGGCCGTGTAGACCAGTTCACCGATCCACGGGTGGCGCGGGTGCGGGGGAATCCCGGTGCACTCTGTCACCACCTGGATGATCTCATCCGGGTTGGAAAGATCGAGCTCCGGGTCCACCCCCTGGCTGTAGAGATTCATCGCCAGGGTGACGATATCCATATTACCCGTGCGCTCACCATTCCCGAGCAGAGTGCCCTCCACCCGATCCGCCCCTGCCAGCAGGGCCAGTTCCGTCGCCGCGACTGCACACCCACGGTCGTTGTGGGTATGCAGCGATAGTACGATGCTGTTGCGCCGGCTGATGTGCGTGGCGAAGTACTCCACCTGATCTGCGAACAGGTTCGGTGTAGCCACCTCGACCGTGGCCGGCAGATTGATGATACAGGGGCGCTCCGGCGTTGGCTGCCAGACGTCTATAACCGCCTCGCACACCTCTACCGCATACTCCATCTCGGTACTGGTAAAGCTCTCGGGTGAATACTGAAACACCCACTCTGTTTCCGGGTACCTCTTCGCTTCCCGCTGCAACAGTTCTGCACCGTGCCGCGCAATAGCAGTGATCCCCTCCCGGTCCTTTCCGAATACCCGTTCCCGCTGCACGGTCGAGGTAGAGTTGTAGACATGGACAATGGCCCGGGGCGCCCCTTCGAGGGCCTCGAAGGTTCGAACAACAAGCTCATCCCGGGCCTGAACCAGCGCCTGTACGGTCACATCCGCCGGGATCTGATCCTCCTCAATCAGCCAGCGGGCGAAGTCATAGTCCGGCTGACTGGCCGACGGGAACCCGATCTCGATCTCCTTGAAGCCCAGCCGCACCAGCAACGCCCAGAGCCTACGTTTCTGGCCCACATTCATCGGTTCCAGCAGGGCCTGATTACCATCACGCAGGTCTACGCTGGCCCAGCGGGGCGCCTTCTCTATGGTACGGTCCGGCCAGCTCCGGTGGGTCAACGGCACCACGGGTATCGGGCGGTATTTGCGGTGATCGAATGGTTTCACAGGCTGTTCCTCATAAAGAAATTCGATTCGCTCCCACGCCCTGCGTGGGAGCCCGACACTCTGACACTCCGCGTCATCGATAAAGCACCTTCCGGCTTCTCCCCTGGTTGGGGTACCTGGCCCGCCCGTCCTCGTAAGACCGGCTTCTTCAAGGTCCCGGCTGGATAAACCGGAACCCGCTGCGTCCTGGATAGTGGACGGTTATAGATTAGGGCAGAACGGTTAGCAGGTGTTTGCGTAGTTGCCCATAAACCGGGTAAATAGTAATACTATATTGCGTATATTTATCTTATTTTGGTATATTATTGCGTACTAGATCAAATCAGGGCAAACAGATGAAACTAGACCGATATGACCTGAGAATTCTGGAAGTGTTGCAAGAGGATGGCCGCATCAGCAATCAGGCACTGGCCGAACGTATCGGCCTCTCCCAGTCACCCTGCCTGCGGCGAGTGCGGGCACTGGAGGAGAGTGGCGTGATCAGCGACTATCGGGCACGGCTGGATGCCCGCAAACTCGGACTCACGCTACTGGCTCTGGTCCACATCTCCATGGACCGCCATACACCGGAGCGTTTCGCCAATTTCGAGGCAGCGATCGCTGCCCTGCCGGAGGTTCTGGAGTGCCTGCTGATCACCGGCCAGGAGGCAGATTACCAACTCAAGGTGATCGTATCCGATATGGACGCCTACCAGGCGCTGTTACTGGAAAAGATCACCCGGATCGAGGGGGTCAGCGGCGTCCATTCCAGTTTTGTGCTGCGTCAGGTGGTGGCGAAAACGGCACTGCCATTGCCGAAATGCTGACCCTCTCTACATCATCTACTTCGCTGGCCCGCGTCAGCGAGATCAGGACCACGGCCGATACAAACATGATAATTCCTGCAGCAACACGCACCATTTCAACCCCCCTGCCCAGTGAGCATGTATACGTCACCTTGACGGCCGCTCGAATCGAAAACTTTAGCTGCAGCGGGGTTTTTCACGCCTGGAGGGTGAATATTCGGTCAGCCCCTATGCATACGAAACAACAGCTTAGCCGCGGATGGACGCGGATCAACGCGGATAACTGCTCGGATTTTGTCTTTATCCGTGTAAATCCGCGTGAATCCGTGGCTAAAG
>JAUUYI010000118.1 GCA_030590525.1 Sedimenticola sp.
CACACAGCACAATACCATCAAGGTCGGTGATGATGATGCCTTCGCGAATCGGTCGCAGCAGTTGCTGGAGCAACGCAAGGAGATGTTGATAATCAGTCATCGACGAACCCGACCCTCTATATTATTTCGCGAGCCCTAACGCCTTCACATACCAGTCCATCGCCTCATCCAGTCCCTGGTCGATCCTGTGGCTCGGTTCGTACCCTAGCAGCGTCTTTGCCTTACTGATGTCTGCCAGGGAGTGGCGGACGTCGCCGGCACGGAAATCCCGGTAGACGGGCTCGACCTTTTTCAGGCCGGGTCTCCGCTCGATCAGACGATCCTGAATGAAGTGAAACAGCTCATTGAGGCTGGTCCGATCGTTGAGTGCTACGTTATAGACCTGATCCGTGGCCGCTTCATTGTCCGTAGTGGCTGCCAGCAGATTCATCTGCACCGTATTGTCGATATAGCAGAAATCCCGACTGGTCTCACCATCGCCATTGATGAAGACCTCCTCTCCCGCCAGCAGGCCGGCCACCCATTTTGGTATGACCGCGGCGTAAGCCCCATTCGGGTCCTGCCGCTTCCCAAAGATATTAAAGTAGCGCAGTCCGATCGTGTTGAAACCGTAGGTGCGGGCAAACACACCGGCATAGAGTTCGTTTACCACCTTGGTCACCGCATAGGGGCTCAGGGGATGGCCGATTTTGTCCTCCACCTTGGGGAGGTCCGGGTGGTCACCGTAGGTGGAACTGGAGGCCGCATAGACGAAGCGTCTCACTCCGGCATCCCGGGCGGCAACCAGCATATTGAGATAACCGTCGATATTCGCCTGGTTGGTTCTGATCGGGTCTTCGATGGAACGGGGAACAGACCCCAGCGCCGCCTGATGCAGTATGTAGTCCACCCCCTGGCAGGCCTGATGACAACTCTCCAGCTGACAGATGTCACCTTCGATGAAACGGAATGCCTCGGTCGTGAAGGCGTGCCCCGCGTCGGCCAGGGCCTGATCGATATTGTGCCGGTAACCCGTGGCAAAATTATCCAGCCCTACCACCCGCTGATTCAGCTTCAGCAGGGCTTCCAGAAGATTCGAGCCGATGAACCCCGCCACCCCGGTGATCAGCCAGGTATACTGATTGGATCGTAGATGTTCCTGCAGAGTCTGGTATTTCGACATTACAACCTTCTATTACTATCCCGTAAACGGTCACGAATGATCAAACGGAATCCGAGTGTAATCGATACCCGGCTCCACAATAGGGGCAGACAGCGTGCCCTCCTCCCTTTTTTATCGGCAGGTAGACCCGTGGGTGAAGCGATGCCGGGTCTATTTCCGCTGGCGGGCAGCAGGCAGGGAGGTCGCTGGCACTGATCTCCACCACGTCGGGCGGGTTGCTGGTTGCTGTTGTCTCGGCCATGTTCTTTTACTCCGAATTATGCTGTTCAGACGTAGGTCAGCCACTCAGGATGTTCATCCCTGCGACCCTGAATCTGATCGAAATAGAGGCTCTGCAGCCGCTCGGTGACAGGCCCCCGGCCACCACTGCCGATGGTGCGGTTATCCACCTCCCGGATCGGTGTCACTTCGGCCGCGGACCCGGTAAAGAAGGCCTCATCGGCAATATAGACCTCGTCCCGGGTAATACGTTTCTCGATCACCTGGATACCCAACTCCCCTGCCAGAGTGATCACGGTACGGCGGGTAATACCATCCAGCGCCGAGGTGAGATCCGGCGTATAGAGAACCCCGTCACTGACGATGAAAAGATTTTCGCCCGAGCCTTCCATGACGAACCCCTGGGGATCCAGCAGTAACGCCTCGTCATAACCATCGTCCAGCGCCTCTTTCAGGGCCAGCATGGAGTTCATGTAGTTACCGTTGGCCTTGGCTCGGCACATGGTGATATTGACGTGGTGACGGGTAAAAGAGGAGACACGGACCCGAATGCCGTTACGCATGTTCTCCTCCCCCAGGTAGCTCCCCCAGTCCCAGGCTGCCACCATCACATGCGCGCGCAGATTGTCCGCCCGCAACCCCATCCCCTCGGAACCGTAAAAGCACATTGGACGCAGGTATGCCGAGGAGAGGTCATTGTCCCGCACCGCTGCAATCTGGGCCTGATTCAGGGTCTCCCTGTCGTAGGGAATCTTCATGCCCAGGATGTGGGCAGAGCGAAACAGCCGGTCGGTATGATCCTGCAGCCTGAAGAGTGCGGGGCCAGCGGGGGTCTCATAGGCGCGCACCCCTTCGAACACCCCCATCCCATAGTGCAGCGTGTGGGTCAGGACATGCACTGTCGCTTCGCGCCAAGGCACCATCTCCCCATCGAGCCATATCCATCCGTCACGATCCGCGAATGTCGACATTTTTCTTTCTCCAACCGTGCTGCAGCCAATCGAGGCACCAGCGTCCATATCGTCCGAACACCCTGAGATCAGGGTGAAGCGGCTCCCCTTGTTCACACCTCCGCAGAGGAAAAACCTGGAGCCGGTCAGGTTCGGGAGTGATCTACCTAGGAGCCTGTCCCTGCTCCACCAGCCTCTCCCAGAGTCCCTGTACCAGCCGCCTCTGTTCCAGCAGTTCCCCATCCGTCACAAGTCCGGGGAGATCACCGAGTGCCTTGCGGTGATAGACCGCCCGCAGTGTCCGATAGGCGTCGGCCAGCTGTTCAGCCTCCTCTCCCGGGATCAGCCGATGCCGGGAAAGAGACTCCAGTAGCCGGATATTGTCCGTCCAGCGTACCAGATCAGGGTATCGGCTGGCCCACCGGAGAACTAAATATTGAACCATAAATTCTATGTCTGCGATACCGCCATGCCCTTGTTTGATGTCGAACAGACCGCTGCCGCTCTTATCAAGCGATGCACGCATCTTTTCCCGCATCTCCCTTACCTCCCGGCACAACTGTTCAGGGTCCCGCTCAACGCAGAGCACCTGCTTCCGAATCGACTCGAAACGGGCCGCTACCTGAGGGTCACCCGCCACCGGCCGTGCCCGCAACAGCGCCTGATGCTCCCAGGTCCAGGCCTCCTCCCGCTGGTAACGCTCGAAGGTCTCCATTCCGCTGACCAGCATGCCCGAATTACCGTTGGGCCGCAGCCGCATATCCACCTCATACAGCAGACCGGAGGGGGTTCGGGTGGTAAACATGTGAATCATGCGCTGCCCGAAACGGGCATAGAAGAGGTCATTGGCGACCTGCCGCTCACCATCGGTCACGGCATTGGCAGCATAGTCGGTATGGAGAAAGACCATATCCAGATCGGAACCATACCCCAGCTCGATACCCCCCAGCTTGCCATAGCCAATCACGATAAAGCCGGTATCTGCACCGATACCGGCGGGTCGACCGTAGCGTCCGGTCAGATCCTGCCAGCTCTGCGCCAGCACCCGACGAACCACCGCCTCTGCGATCTCAGTCAGGTAGTCGCTGACCACCATCAGGGGGATGACACCGGTAATATCCGCCGCCGCCACCCGCAGCTTATTGCTCTGGGCAAACAGGCGCAGGCGTTCCATCTGCTGCTCCAGGTCATCCGCCTCGAGCGCCGACAACAGGGTATCAAGCTCTGTCTCCAGATCATCCCCACGCAGTGGTGCATAGAGTCGCCGCGGGTCCAGCAGTTCATCCAGCAGCATAGGCTGCCGGACAATCTGCTGCCCTATCCAGGGGCTGCTGGCGGTGAGTCGAACCAGCTGGGAGAGCGCGATAGGGCTCTCGACCAGCAATGCCAGATAAGCGGTACGCCGGGCAATCGTCTCCAGCAGGTGAAGCAGCCGTGTCAGGGTTATCTCTGCCTGGCTCGTCTTGGCCACCGCCTCCAGCAGCATCGGCATCAGTTGATCCAGCCGCTCACGCCCCCGCGTACCCATCCCTCTGCAGGCACTGGATTCGGAAAACTCCTTCATCAGCTTCAATGCCGGCGCCCCATCCTTGAAACCGGCCGTCTCCAGCAGGAGGATCGCCTGCTCATCGTCCAACTGTCTGTGCCAGAGGGCGAGCATATTCTCTTCCTCCTCCCCACGGTCGGTCTGGGGTGCGACAAAAACAGAATCAAAGTGCTCCTGAACCCGCTGACGGTGGCGCGCCAGTCGAGTATAAAAGGCGTCCCATTCGTCGAAGCCCATGGAGCGGGCGAGGCGCAGATGGTTGAGGCCGCTCTCCGGCAGCAGATGAGTCTGGCGATCCTGCCAGGCCTGGATCCGGTTCTCCACCAGGCGCAGAAACTCGTAAGCATCCTTCAGTTCCCGCACCACATAGTCCGGCAACAGACCCTTCTCATCCAGACGCTGCAGCACCTGAAGAATCGGCCTCACCTGCAGATCCGGATCACGGCCGCCACGGATCAGCTGAAACGCCTGACCAATGAATTCGATCTCACGTATACCGCCTGGGCCCAGCTTGACATTGTCAGCCATTCCCCGATGCTGTAACTCACGACTGATCAACTGCTTCATCTCGCGCAGGGACTCTATGGCACCGAAGTCCAGGTAGCGACGATAGACGAAGGGGCGCAGCATGATCTCCAGTTGCGCCACCGACGCCGGTTCCCCACAGACCGCCCGGGCCTTGATCATGGCGTAACGCTCCCACTCCCTGGCCTGAGACTGGTAGTAGTGCTCCATGGCATTGAAGCTGACGGCGAGCGGACCCGACTCCCCAAAAGGTCGCAACCGGGTATCGACCCTGAAGACGAAACCGTCCGCGGTCTGGCTGCCGAGGGCCTTGATCAGCTGCTGGCAGAGCCGAACGAAAAACTGCTCGTTCTCCAGCGGGCGCTTGCCA
This sequence comes from Sedimenticola sp., assembly GCA_030590525.1. Taxonomy (GTDB): domain Bacteria; phylum Pseudomonadota; class Gammaproteobacteria; order Chromatiales; family Chromatiaceae; genus JAUXBK01. The sequence continues at coordinate 4,773 of JAUUYI010000118.1, forward strand.
TCCACCTGCCCCTGTTCCGGGTAGGCGAAGATCAGATCGATATCGGAAGAGAGGTTGAGCTCCCGGGCCCCCAGCTTGCCCATGGCGAGTACAACCAGCTGTTGCTCCTGGCCGTCGGCGTTGCGCGGCACCCCCATTTTCCCTACAGCCCAACGGTATAGCAGCGCCTGACTCTCTATGATACAGGCGTCCGCCAGCGCCGAGAGATCCTCCAGGGTTTCGGCGAGAGAAGCCAGGCCAGTGATATCCCGCCAGATGATGCGCACCATCTCGCGCCGCCGGAAGCGGCGCAGAGAGTGGTGCAGGGCGGATTCATCCAGCGCCCCGGAGAGCCGCTCCCTTAGACAGTTCGTGATCTCACCGACCTGGTAACGGCGATAAAGATCACCACGTTCAACCAGCAGTGCCAGCAAGCCGGGATCCCTGATGCAGCTCTGGGCCACATATTCACTCGCCTCCCAGACCTGCTTCAGCTGCCGCAGCAGGGTCTCATCCGGCCGAAACCCAACCCCTCCTTCCGCGGCTGCCTCCTGCCAGGCCAGCCAGCGTTGCTCCGTCTCCTGCTCCAGTTGCCCGATCAAATCCGCCATGGCCCGAACTCCCTTCCCGTTGACACCGCTGCCCCAGCCCGAAGATTTCATAAATTTGCGCCGATATCGCGCAGTATATTGGTTTCACAAGGAAATTTCCGAAGGAGTGGCGTATCGGTGACTACGTCCGACTGAGGAAATATTTCTTGTGGAATCAAGAGACAAACGAGATCAAGCACAATTTGTGAAAGATTCGGGCTAGACAATAACTGGTTATTGTATAGGAGTTGGCGGTTAGTCGTGGCGGGAATACGACAGGGAGTGACGGCTATTCCAGTGGCTGCCGTCAAGCAGTTGCAAGGCCTCACGGGCGTACCCCCTGGCCACGATTTCACTGAACAAGCTAAGAATGTCCTGCCATCTCTCTTCGTAAAAATCGTCGTCGTCTTGTTTGATCAGGCGCTCGATGTGGGGTGTGGCCTGCCCCCACTCTCCCTGGCTCACAGCATGAGCATCCGGGACCTGCGCGGCGCCATGATTCCCGCGATCTATACCTATGGGGGCCGGGTGCTGATCTCCGTGGACGACATGACCCGGCTGACCCCGACCCAGCAGGCGTTCTGGCTGGCCATCTTCGATCATGCCCAAGTGGTGACCTGCGCCAGCGAGCGCAAGGCCGGCTTGAGGGAGCTGTGGTGGAAGATGAAGGTGATCGACAACCTGACCCTGGAGCATGTGAAGTGCGACTGCCCGGTGGTGGGCGCCTGGAAAGGGGGGCTGATCGTGCTGCAGAGTGGCAAGCCCCGGGCCGTGGGTCCCAGCCAGGAGCGACATAACCTCTACCCGACCCATACAGGGCGAACCGCTGTGGGTAGTGGCCCAGCGGGTGGAGATGCGTGGCCGGTCTCTGCGCTGGCTATTGGATCGGCTGGACAAGCGGCATACCTACTATATATCCGGGCAGATGGTGGTCGGGCGAAAGTCGGCTCCGGTGGAGGCGATCGACCAGTACCGGCCGGCCATTTATGGCCCCAAGGGTGAACCGTCTGCTTCGGTTACTCTCCACGAACGAAATCGTGAAAATCTGGATTCCGCCAACCGGATGGTGCGAGCCGTCCAGCCGGTGGTTTCAGTCGCGACGTATAATCCATGATGGCTGAGATATCGCGGTCTGTGAATCCTTGAATCTGCTCCACCATCTCATCATCGGCGTTACGCCGTTTCCCTTCCCGGATCCACTTAAACTGGCGTACCAGATAATTGTAATGCTGCCCCTGGAGCAGAGGCATGTACTCTTTTTCGATACCCTCCCCGTTTCTGCCGTGACAATCCATGCAGTTCTCTTCATACAGCCTCTTGCCATGATCCAGGTCCGTCCCGGGGCCGAGGCCGTTGTTGCGCGTCATCAGCTGGC
>JAUUYI010000051.1 GCA_030590525.1 Sedimenticola sp.
CCGGGAGGCCGCACATACCGCCAGGACAGCAGGCACCGCTGGCACAGGCAGGGGCGGGGTCACTGCGGCTCGAACTGTTGATGATGTGACCGCCTGTAGCGAGACGTTTGATCGGAGCCTCTGCCGGTGTGTCGCCGGATTCCATCCCGGCCCGCTCACAGAGTTCACCCCAGGTGGCCAGGTTTTCACTCATCTTGTGGTTCACTTCTAACTTGCGGCCGTTGGTTTCACAGAAATAGTCATATGTGGGCATCGCTGCATTACCTCTGAAGTTCCAGACTTTATGGATTTGTTGTTAAGGGCTCGCGAAACAATAACTCCCTGTTTTGGGACGCCGATCCATCCCGCCTGGCTGCGTTGCGAAAACTTGAAAGATAATGAATATTCCTGCGTTTCCGCGCCTTGCCAGACGGGCGTCTCGACGCCCCAAATTCAGGGAGTTATTATTTCGCGAGCCCTAAATGGGCGCGATATTACTCTTTCCCGGCCCGATAAATAACACAGGGAACGTGGGGGTGATCTGATGGATATCAAGTCATCCGATTACTCCTGGCAGGGTGCCTGCCGAATTATTGCAGGATCCAGGTATTACTCTAAATTAAGGAGAACGGCCCATGTTCATGTTCGACCGAAAGATCCACATGCCCACCAGTGAACAGTCTCTCGCAGGCAGGAAGGAGAAAATGCCCGTACCCGAAGGGCATTTTGTCAATGGTAATCCGCTGCAACCCCCCTTTCCAGAAGTGATGGAAATGGCTCTGTTCGGGTTGGGCTGCTTCTGGGGGGCAGAGCGGATTTTCTGGCAACGGGAAGGGGTATTCTCCACCGCCGTGGGTTATGCGGCAGGTTCCACGCCCAACCCGACCTATGAGGAGGTGTGCAGCGGCATGACTGGTCACAACGAGGTGGTACGGGTGGTGTTCGATCCTGGAGTTGTGACGTATGAGGCCTTGCTGCATCAGCTCTGGGAGTCGCATGACCCCACCCAGGGGATGCGCCAGGGCAATGATCGGGGTACGCAGTACCGCTCCGGGATCTACTTCTACGACGAGCAACAGGAGCAATTGGCCCGGGCTTCCCGTGAGCGCTACCAGGCGGTGCTGAAGGGGCAGGGCTATGGAGAAATCACCACCGAGATCCTGCCAGTGCCTGAGTTCTATTACGCCGAGCCTTATCATCAGCAGTATCTGGCCAGAAATCCGGGTGGGTATTGTGGTCTGGGTGGAACCGGTGTCGCATGTCCGGGAGAATGATGATGCGCCAATGAAGGTTGCGGTTATCCTCTATCTCCCGCAAAGATCCCGAACAACCTGATGGCGTTCTGAGTGGTGGAGCGGGCGATCTCTTCTGCACTTTCCGTGCGCAGCCCCGTTATTGCAGCCAGTATCACCGGTAGTCTGGCGGGTTCGTTGCGCTCTCCCCGCTGGTGTAGATCCGGCTGATCGGGTGAGTCGGTCTCCAGCATGATGGCATTCACGGGCAGGGTAGCGACCAGGCGCTGCAACCGGCGGGCGCGGGGATAGGTCAGAGGTCCCCCGAAACTCATCAGAAAACCCATGTCGATCAATCGCCTGGCCTGCTGTTCGCTGCCTGAGAAGCTGTGCAGGACACCGCGCAGCGAAGGATAATGGCGCAGGGTATCGATAACCGCTTCGACCGCACGGCGGGCATGGATGATCACCGGCAGATCGAAGCGCTGAGCCAGTTGCAGCTGGGCCTCGAAACAGCGTTGCTGACGCTCCCGGTCCGGATCGGGAATGAAGAAGTCCAGACCACACTCTCCGATCGCCACCGGGCGCTCGCGCTCGATCCACCCGGCCAGCCGTTCGATGTCCCCGTCGCTGTGATCCCGCATGAACATCGGATGCAGCCCGTAGGCCGGATAGAGACCCGGATAGGTATCGCAAATCTGTTTGACACGGGCCCACCAGTCGGATTTGATGGAGGGGACCACTATTGTCATTACCTCCGCATCCCGGGCACGCCGATAGGCTGCATCCCGGTCCGGGTCGAATGACGTGTCATCGAAGTGGCAATGGGTGTCGATAAGTTGCATGGTTTACGGAATTCAGATATTAGAGAATTCAAAGGACAAGATACAGAATATACAATTTATGAAAATCGTCTCTTTCAATACTAACGGTATCCGCGCCCGACAGCACCAACTGCTGACGCTCACAGATCGGTATCGGCCGGATATCATCGGTATCCAGGAAACCAAGGTGCAGGACAAAGAGTTTCCCCGGGAGATGATCGAGGAGCTCGGTTATCAGGCCAGTTATTTCGGGCAGAAAGGGCATTACGGGGTGGCGTTGCTCTCCCGGAGGGCGCCACTGGAGGTGCAGCATGGTTTTCCGGGGGATGGAGAGGATGCCCAGCGGCGGTTGATCTCCGCCTGTTATGAAACCGAAGGGGGGGAGCGTGTGACCGTGGTCAATGGTTACTTTCCACAGGGGGAGAGTCGGGATCATGCCACCAAGTTTCCTGCCAAACAGCGCTTTTATGCCGACCTCCTGGATTACCTGCAGGGGACATTCAGCCCGGACGAGAATCTGCTGCTGATCGGTGATATGAACGTCGCCCCCCTGGATCTGGATATCGGTATTGGCACCGACAACGCCAGGCGCTGGCTGCGCACCGGTAAGTGCGGTTTTCTGCCGGAAGAACGGGAGTGGCTGGGGCAGTTGAACGGGTGGGGGCTGACGGATACCTACAATACCCTTCACCCGGAGCAGCAGGAGCGCTTCAGCTGGTTCGATTATCGCAGCCGTGGTTTCGATCGGGATCCCAGGCGGGGGCTGCGTATCGATCTCATTCTGGCAACCCGCTCCCTGAATGAACGCCTGACGGCGGCCGGGATTGCCTACGATATCAGAGGCATGGATCGTCCATCCGACCACTGTCCGATCTGGGCGGAATTCTCCGCCTGATGGGTTGGAGCGATGGCGGCAGCATGCTTTCGTTTTTATGCTGAGCTGAACGATTTCCTGGCGCCGGACCGGCGCGGACGGGATAGCGCGGTAATATTCCAGCCTCCGGTGCCGGTTCGTCACCTGATCGAGACCTTTGGGGTGCCTCATACCGAAGTGGAGATCGTGCTGCTGAACGGTATCTCCGTTGCCCTGGAGCAACCGGTGGTGAATGGCGACCGGATCAGTGTCTACCCCATGTTCGAGTCGCTGGATGTGAGCCCTCTGTTACGCCTGCGGGAGCGCGTCTTGCGCCAGCCCCGGTTTCTGGCTGACGCCCACCTTGGTCGGCTTGCGGGCTATCTGCGGATGCTTGGATTCGACACCCTTTACCCGGTACTGGGGGATGACCGGGTTGTAGCGTCCCGCGCGCTGGAACAGGGCAGAATTATTCTGACCCGGGACCGGGCGCTGCTGATGCGCAAGCGGGTCACCCATGGTTGCTACCTTCACACTACCGTGCCCCGGATGCAGTTGAGGTATCTGCTGCAGCGCCTCGACCTGTGCCGGCTGATTCAGCCCTTCAGCCGCTGTATCCGCTGTAACGGTCTGCTGGAGCGGGTCGCCCGGGAACAGGTTGAAACAGTGCTGCCGTTGGCGGTCCGTTCTGCACATAAGCATTTCTGGCGCTGTCGGGCCTGTGCCCGGTTGTACTGGAGGGGGAGCCACTATCGACATATGCAGCGCTTCATCGAAGAGCAGTGCCCCAAGGTATCCGGGCAGCGTTTACAGTTGGGGGAGGCCACTCTGAACTGAATCCCGGATATGCTGAATGGCGACCATTACAGTTCCTTTCAGGAGTGGATGTCAACGCCCAGTAACTGATCGCCTGAATCGTTCATACACTCCAGCCTGATCTCTCTGATCTGGTTTTCCAGCCGGTCACCGGGGCCACCCTGGATCATCACCCGCAGGAAATTAGGGGTGTAGCCGCTCCATGCCATGCCCCCGTCGCTTTGCTCCTGGCACTGCTCGATCAGCACCGGGAAGGAGCGCCCCACAAACTGCTTCAGAGTCTGTCGTTTCAGGCGGTTGCCGAGGCTGTGCAGTGTCTGACTGCGGATGCGGATGATCTGCCGGGGAACCGGGTCCGGCAAGGTCGCCGCCCGCGTACCCGGCCGCACTGAGTAGGCAAAGATGTGGAGGTGACCAAAGCCGATCCGCTCTACCAGTTCGAGGGTCTGCAGCCACTCCCGCTCACTCTCACCGGGAAAGCCGACAATGATGTCAGTGGTGATGTTGAAGTCGGGGATTACACGGCGTGCCTGATCTATCAGGGCCTGGAACTCACGGCGCTTGCAGCGCCGGGCCATCCGCCGAAGCACTGTGTCTGCACCGCTCTGCAGGGGGAGGTGCAGGTGTGGCATGAAGCGGGGGTCTTCAAACAGCCTCCAGAAGGCATCTGACAGATCCCAGGGTTCCACCGCACCCAGTCGCAGCCTGGGGATGTCGGTCTCTCGCAGCACCATGGCGACAAGCTGTTCCAGACTGCTGCCGGAGTCACTGCCGTATCCGCCGATGTGGACGCCGGTCAGGACCACCTCCTGGATCCCACGCCCATGGAGCAGGTTGATCTCCTCGATTATTTCAGGGATCGGACGGCTGCGCTCCTCCCCCCGGGCCAGGGTCACGATGCAGAAAGTGCATTGATAGCGGCAGCCGTCCTGGACCTTGACGAAGGCGCGCTGCCGGCCGCCACTCAACAGGGTGCTCACCTCCGGTGTGGTAGCCAGTTCCGGCATGGCGTGGAGATTCAGTTCCCGGGTGGCTATCTCCACCAGCCGATCCTTTTCCCGATTATTCACCACCAGGTCTGCTCCTAGCGCCCGGGCTGTTTCCTGAGGCTCCAGAGAGGCGAAACAGCCGCTGACCACCAGCTTTGCCTGGGGATTGATGCGGTGGGTCCGGTGCATCATCTTGCGTGATTTGCGCACCGCCTCGGCAGTGACGGCACAGGTGTTGACCACCACCAGATCGGCCTGGGATATGTCGCCAGTGATCTGATGCCCGAGGCCCCGGAAATCTCTGGACCAGCTCTCCAGTTCTGCTTCATTCAGCCTGCAGCCGAGGCTCTTTAGATGGATACGCATAGGAGAGGGTGGGGTGTCCAATCGGAGAGCGGAAAGTTTACCCGCCCGGCACCAGGATGCAAACCACAGCTTTACCTGATAAATTCATGACCTGATACAAAATGTTAGATTTATGCTATAACATAATAAAATATATAGGTTATTATTTCTATTAATGTATATGTATATAACATATTCTGACTCCTGAGCCTTATGGCCATATCCCCCCCAACCGCTGCTGAGACGTCACCTTTCGAATCGATCGGCATTGCTATGCTGGAACAGATCGGACGAAATGAGATCACACTACTTTTCGCTGCCGGCTTACTGATACTGATCGGTATCTTTTTCTGGCTGCGTCAGTCCAGGGTGTTACGGCTGTTGCTGGATGAGAGGGAGCGGTTGGATCGTCTGGAAGATTTGCTTCGGGAGCAGGAGCGGGTTGTGCTGGGAGGGGTGGCACTGGAACGGGAGGCGCGCCGGGAGGAGATACAGAGTCTGCAGCACCGGCTGCTGATGCAGATTTCCCGCCTCTACCAAGCGCTGGAACGCCGCCTCGGAAAGATGGGCCAGGAGACTGCCCGGGAGGCCGGACACCTGCGCACCGATCTGATAGAGCGTTTCGATGCATTGCAACAGACCCTGACCTCCACTCTGGTCGAGAACCGCCTGGCCCAGCAGGAGGGGTTGACCCGGGGGCTGGAAGGGATAGGCCGGCAGTTGATGGATGGCCTGGGGCGCAATGCAGAGGAGCTGGGTCGCCGGGTGGAGGGGCTGACCGAATCCACCGACCAGCGCCTGCGGGAGATCAGTGGCCAGGTGGAGCGACGCCTGGCTGAGGGTTTCGATAAAACCACGGAGATATTCAGCCGGGTTCTGGAACACCTGACCCGAATCGACGAGGCACAGAAGCGGATCACCGAACTCTCCAAAAATGTTGTCAGCCTGCAGGAGGTACTGGCGGACAAACGTTCCCGGGGCGCCTTTGGGGAGGTGCAGCTGAAGGCCTTGCTGGCCAATCTGATGCCGGACGGCAGCTTCTCCCTGCAGCACACCCTCAGCAATGGGATGCGGGCCGATTGTGTGCTGTTTCTGCCTGACCCAACCGGGCAGATCTGCATCGATTCCAAGTTTCCGCTGGAGAACTATCAGCGCATGATCGACAGTGAGCGGCCGGAGGGTGAGCGGAATGGGGCTCGGGGCCAGTTCCGCAAGGATATCAGCAAGCATATTGGTGATATCGCTTCCAAATATATCATCGCCGGCGAGACTTCGGACGGCGCCATGATGTTTATCCCTGCGGAGGCGGTATTTGCTGAGATCCATGCCCACCACCCGGGCCTGGTGGAGGAGGCGTGGCGCCGTCGGGTCTGGCTGGTGTCACCCACCACTATGATGGCGGTTCTGACCACCGCCCGGGCCGTGCTGAAAGATGCAGCCACACGCGAGCAGGTGGACCTGATCCAGCAGCACCTCAATTTTCTGGCCAAGGATTTCAACCGTTTTCAGGAGCGTATGGACCGTCTCTCCCGGCATATACGCCAGGCCCACAAGGATGTGGACGAGGTGAACGTCTCAGCCCGCAAAATCACCGACCGGTTCGTGCAGATCGAGAAGGTGGAGCTGGATGAACTGCCCGGGGAGGTGGGCGAAAGCGTGTCTGCCGGGACCACGAAACTGAGACTTTCCAAATAGCCTGAAAAGCGTTCTTGGGCAAAAAACCCAAAAGCATTCTCGCGCAAAGACGCAAAGGCGCAAAGAAAACCAAAAAAAACGGCTGCCTGGTTGAATGCCTTGAGTTCAAAGATGTGCCTCCTCTTTCGGTAACTTCTCAATAACCCTGGGCAAGCGGGTAGGGTGGATCAAGGAGCGCAGCGACGGATCCACCAACATGACCTAGCCTGGCGTATCCGCTCCGCTTGATACACCCTACATTTTAGATTTTTGCCTGGACTTATTGAGAAGTTACCTCTTTCGTTGTCAGCCCTTTCCCCCTGTTGGCTATTTGTGTGCAATGTTGCCCCCGCTCGATGGCCGTTCTCAGAGAAAAGCGGGTGAGCCAGGCGTAGCCCAAAGCCCCTGCCGCAGAAGGATGTCAATTCCCGACCACCTTGAGTCTGATACAGGAGAGATCGACATCAAGCGTCCGGTCAAATGACTTTTCGCGACAGGGGAGGCCAATATCAAGCTTTTAATCAAGAAATATGTCGCGTTCAGATAACGGTTGTTTGGCCGGAATGTTTTATGCTGTGTTCCATCAGGGTTTGGCAAGAAGGGTATTCCAGCAAGTGGATGTTACGGAAACGAAACTGAGAGAAGAGGTGGAGTTCTGGCGGAAGCTGATAGGCAAGTTGGAATTGCAAGGGAGGGGGCCAGTGCATCCAAGGATGAGAGATGCACTGGCTTATGCGGCGCAGAAGCTGAGGGCCAGGGGCCAGACGCGGTCCCAGGATAATAGAGTGCCCCCTGAAACGTTCCACAGATCGAACAAACTTTGCATCGAGTGTTCTGCACAGGAAAGAGATAGATGAACACCAGTATGGAAAGCGGGGCAGCCGTATCTGCGCACTTAAGGTCAGCCAATAAGAAGAATAGCCTGGAAACGACATATCCATGGGAACGATGTTTTCCGGCGGTGGCCAGAGTGCGTTTTCGTCTCAGTTTCAACAGCGAGGGCACGCTTCCTGCTTATCTCGGTTCAACCCTCAGAGGGGCGCTGGGCCACGGGCTGAAGCGGGTGGTCTGCGTCACCGGGCAGCGGCAGTGTGATGGCTGCCTATTGCAGCAGAGTTGCTTCTACCACCGTTTCTTCGAGACACCCAACCTTCCGATAGCCCAGAGCAGGCGCCAGGCGGGCACACCGCACCCCTGGGTCCTGGCGTTCGACGGCCCGACACCCAGCGTGGTCCACGCCGGAACAGTGCTGGAGTTTGGTCTCTTGCTACTGGACCACTCCATCGAAAATCTCCCCTATCTCATCCTGGCCGTTGAACGTGCCGGCAAGGCTGGTCTGGGCCGCGGTAGTTGTCAAGGAAGATGTCGCTTTTTCTAAGCTGCTTTTTCTTTGAGGTGCACTATACACCTCCTTTTCGGTTGATTTATTCGGGTTCAGGAATACGATCCCATCGTGCTCCCAGTTGCGAGTTGAACCGGACCAGCGTTCAGGGCGTTGGGCCTTAGCTGTTTCGTAGAGGGTGCTACGCTGTTCGAGGATCGCGATATCATCACCACGATGGCGCTGACCTGGCGTCACGAACTTCAAGGCACTGTGGCGATGAACATCGTTGTACCAATGCTGGAACCCAGCAACCCACTCACGCGCCTCCAGGAGGCTGCCAAAGGGCTTGTTAGGAAAGCCAGAGTGATACTTCAATGTCTTGAACAGAGACTCGGAGTAAGGATTGTCGTTGCTGACAGAGGGTCGGCTGAACGAAGGCATGACGCCGAGTCGTTGCAGCGTGGCCAGCATAGTTGCCCCCTTCATGGGTGAGCCATTATCCGAATGCAGCACCAGGGATTCAGCGCCAACCCCCTCCCGCAGATGGGTCTTGTGAAATACCGAAGCGGCATGATCTGCGGACTCGGTGTCGTAGACCTCCCATCCCACAATCTTGCGGCTGTAGACATCCATAATCAGGTAGAGATAGAAGTACAGACCCTTGACCGTCGTGGCCAGATAGGTGATATCCCAACTCCCTTATTGCTGTTGGTTTTGAGCCTTCTATGATTTTACTTTACTCTTGTGCATATTTTTCAGTGACTGATTAAATTTCGATGTCATATTATTTGCTAACGTTTTGCTCAGCCGACCGCGGATAGATGGTACCATTGCTCCAAACCACAATGCAGTTGACCGAAACCAATGAACTAAAATCAAGCACCGACCTAGCGGGTCGGCTGGAGCGATTTGTTAGGCATTTCAACGTACCTGAGAGGGAATCCGTATGAATTTGCGAGTGCTTTGGCAGCAAGGTGCGAGTGCTCTAAATATTCATGAATTGAGGCACTTTCTCCAGAAAGGAGTTTTTGGATTCTGTATTTTTCTTTAAGCAATTCTGATTGGATCATTTTTCCTCTTCCTCTGAAAATAGCTCAAGCGGCGTGATGATTTGAGGTGTTGATAAGCCAAGACGACCGTTGATAATTCGTATGTGCTTGATTTTGTTTGCATTAGCGAGATGATTGCAATTCCATGTAAGGAGATAATCAATGTCATAATAACTTGCATATGCAAGATGAACTGCATCGCCTATTAGAGTTTGTGGCATGACATAATTATCAATGTAAAATTCAATGATATTCTCAAGGTCATCTGCGATTGGGAGCAATGAAATCTCTGAAACGAATCCAATAATTTTATCTTTTTGTGGATAGCTTCCAGCATTCAATTCCTGCAAGACAGAATCTGATATGAAGACATCATAGTTGCCAGACATTTCTGACCACCACTTTCTTGTTACTTCAGTGAAGGATGCTAACGATTCCCTTTGATCGAAGTAGTAACTTGGAAAGGTGGAGTCAAGATATACTTTTTCTTTCATGATGGACCTTGATCTTCTTGCCTAACGTTTAGCCTAAGCGGACCTGCGGTAGAGGGCAAGATAACTGGGCACTACAACTGTGTTTACCGAAGCCTGTAAACTTCGGTGTCGCACCAACCCGCAGGGTCCGCTTTAGGCTTTTGTTAGCTGTATTTTCTTTCTCTAGCTTTCCTGATTGCATCTACAATTTCTGAGGAGCTAACACCAAGATCCACTCCTTCAA